>JAYVKR010000111.1:0-9777 GCA_043768185.1 Flavobacterium sp. | reverse complement strand
GAAATAAATCGAAATACATCGGTTTGATTTTTATGCTTTATAATTCCGACTTCCATTAATAATCCAAAGAAATAACTCAGTTGAGCCACCGACAAATTAGTCAAGAATTTTATCTTTTCTTCGTTGTTAGAGATATTTGTTAATTGATTGGCTTCGAGTTTGATTTTCTTGGTTAAATACTCAATTTCTTCTTCAATCCAATTGATAATTTGCTCTTTTAATGGCGGTAAATTTGCTTTGTATTTTAAAAAATTTCTTGTTTGTTTTTGATTGTAATTTTTTAGTAATCGATATAATACATCTATTTTTTGAATATTGTTTTCCTGAATTTCTAATTCTTGTAAAATTTGTGTAGTCAAGTATTTAAAAAATTGCAATGAATTGAAATTCAATTCAAATAAACATTCACTTATTGTTTCTTCAGTACTATTTTCAAAATCAATTTGATGGTGCAATACTGATATAAAATCGGAACAATAATTGAAATCATAATAGGTTAATTTTTCTTGAATATTAATTGTTGCAATTTTAAGTAAGGGTTCGTATGCCAATTTGAGCAACTGATCGTTGATATTGCTTCCCAATAATCGCGATTTCAGTTCTTTTAATTTGTCTGTAATCTCAAATTCTTTGACTAATATGGAGCGATACGGAATTTGAATGTTTACGTTGAGGTAATTTTTGAATTCTTTTTCTATAAAACGCAATAGTTTTTCTAAATAAATATAGGTTATTTTCAAACAATCTATTTTATCATAATTTGTAGAAAATTGATAAATATCTGATGAGTTTACAGGATTAATATCTTTTATTAAACAATTTGCTAAATTTTCTAATGCGTATTGCTTTTTATGAATGTACTGTTCTACACGTTCTTTCGACTTTAGATTGAAAATAGTTTCTTTATTAATTTTTTTGATTTTATCATTTTCGTTTTTTAATGAATGATAGCAATATAGAAAAAAACGTTGTTCATTTGTTAAGTTACTAATCTCGATTTCTTCTAAAACATATAATGAAATATTTTCGCTTTTTGCTCGCCATCTAATATTTGCATCGAGTTGGTTTATTTTTAATTCAAGTAGTATTTCAGGAATATATTTTTCAAATTCTATTACTGGTTCACATTCAATACAGACCATCGCGGCAACTTTTGGATGCAAATTATGGATAGGTTTTTTTATTGTATATTTTGTTTCGCCATTTTGTTTTACAAAATCAACTTTGTAAATAAAATAACTCTCTGCCGAACAATTTTCTAGAAAAGCCACAAAATCGTTATCAAAAACTAATTTAGGGTTTTTGATTTCTTTTAATATCTGGTCGTAGGTTTCCAGAATGTACTTTTTTCTCATATTTATGGTTAGAAGTGCTTGTATCATTTGAAAAAATGACTTTTAATTTTTGAACAGTTTCAACTTTTTTAGTTTTTTTTTTATAATCATAAAAATTTCATTCTGATTTCTTGAGTTGGCATAATACATTCATTTTTCTTACCAAATAAATCGTATCGGTGCTTTGAGAAAACTTCATAAAAATAATCTCTGATTTTAGATGGTAGTATTGCCTTCATTTATACTGGAAGCTTAATTAGTATATCCAAATTCGCACAGAATAATTAGCAGCTATGGCACAAAACGCTTAGTGGTTGTTGTTATTTATTTTTAAAGCACTTATTATTATACCAAATCCATCAGGATCTTTTATCAGTATTCCATTTTGATTCCAATAAGGATTTTTGGCATTTAGAATTCTGATTTCTCTAGCTTTAATTCTTAAAATAATATTTTGGTATTCACTTTCACTTTCAGGGTAAAATACTATTAAATCATCATCATCAATTTTTTGGTTTGTTTTATCGCTGGAAGTTGTGAATTCTAAGTGCCAATTTAACTTCTCTTTACCAACAAAGACGCCATCATAGCCATTATGATTTTGAAAATCGCCGAGTATTTTGAGACCGATTATTTCGGTATAAAAGATTTTCAATTCTTCTATTTTATTAGTATGTCTTGCAATTCTTAAAATCATTTTCTTATAAGTTGTTTTTCGATTACGGCGTAACTCTTTATTGGGTTGTCAATTTTTAAATCTGTAAAAATTAGTTGCTCGTTAAGTTCTGAAAGAAGTATGTTTATTATGATGTTAAAATTGATTTTTTTTCTTAATCTACATTTAAATATTGCATTATTTCACCAGAAATAAACGTTAACTATTTTAATAATTTACTTTTTAATTCTTCAGCTCTTTTTCGACCAGCTATATAATTTGGGTCTAGTAAAATGGCTTGATTAAGATATTCAATTGCTTGGTTTCTGTATTTTTTACTTTGATGTTGATTTGACCAAGCCCAGTAAGTAAAACTCATTATTTTCCAATTTGCATATTCGCTATTTTGCGTTTGTTTATCAATAATTGATTGCATATCAATTTTGGCAAATTTCTTTTTTGAAAAGAAAAACCAAGGCAAATTTTCTGAAACACTTCCTCTCAAAAACTCTGGAGAATAACTAACATTTCCATATTTTTCTATACTTTCTTTAAAAAGTTTGAAAGCATCGCCCACCAAACCTAATTTCATAGTTTCGCCACCCAAAAGTGAAAGTGATGATGCTCTGTAAGAAGAAATAAATGGTAAAAATTCTTTTGTAATTTTTGAATCGAGATATAATTCAGTCAAAATATCATAACTTTTTTTTGAATATCCTTTGAAATTTGATTTAGCTAAGAAACCAAGATTTAAAGCGGTTTCGTGGTATATAATTCCTAATCTGACTTTATTAAGTTCAGATGGATTTTGGCTGTATTCGTTCTCCACAAGTTGTAATTTAACTTTGACTACTGCCGTGTCAATTAATTCCATTACGTCATCTAATTGATGTTCTGTTGCCTTTATTTTTAAAAAGTCTAATTGTTGTGTTTGTGCTTTTAATCCGTTGAATGTTGTCATTATTAATACGATTGAAGTTAGTGTTAAATGTCTCATTTTAAAATTTGTTAATTTCTTGAGGCAAAACTCCAATTTTTATATTATCCAAAAGATGATTTAAGTTAAGATTTTTCTTTATCTAAAACTCTATTTCGAATTCGACTTAAACTTTCAGGGCTTATCCCTAAAAAATTGGCAATATATTTTTGAGGAATACGTTGAAAAAGATTGGGTTGTTTTTTTAATAAACTAACAAATCGTTCTTCAGGTTTGTCAGACGAAAGTGACATAGCAATTTCTGTGGCTCTTTGTGCCACATTCTCTGCCATAATTCTACCGAAAGTTTCATATTTGTTACACTCTTTATATAATTTATATAAGTTTTCTTTTTTTATTAAAAAGACAGTTGCATCTTCCATTGCTTGCAAATTCATTATGCATTTTGTATCGTGAGTAAAACTCTGAAAGTCAGTTGTCCAAGAATTTTCGAATGAAATGTCACACGTTTTTTCATTACCGTTTTTAATGTGAAAATGTCTTATACTGCCTTTTTCTATAAAAGCTATAAAGCTACAAATACTACCATCTTGCAGTAAAAACTCTTTTTTCTTTATTAGTTTTCTTTCAAAAAAGTTAGGAATTAGATCTAGTTCATCATCTGTTAATGGAACAAACGATTTGCAATATTCTTTGAGTTTGTTGTACATTTTGAATTGGTTAAATTTGTTCTTTTAAAAATTTCATTCTAATCTCTTTTGTTGGCATTAAACATACTGTTTTCTTGCCAAATAAATTATATCTGTGTTTTGAAAAAATATCATAGAAGTAATCTCTAATTTTAGAAGGAATTAATTTCATCAAGACAAACATTTTTGGAAAACCAACTAATAGTTTGCAAATTTCTATTAAAGCATCCGTTTTCACAAAAAGTTTTTTGTTTTTAATAAAAACAATAGTGTTTAGCGAATCATCAGTATAACTATTTTCATTTAATATTTTAATCCCTATTTCACTTTGTTGAGAAGCAAAACGAATTTTATCTTTTTTATCATATTTTATAATATACAATACAGTTGAATTGCAAAAATTGCATTCGCCATCAAATAAAACGATGCTTTTTTCTATGTTGTTTTTATAATTTACCATTTTGTAGTTACATAAAATTCTAATATTCTGAGAATTACAAAAAGTATTATTGATAAAATAATTTTAACAAAGAACTTCTTTTTGAAACCATCAAATGATGTTTCACCTAGTAAAATTTTAAAACATTGAATTAGTTTTTCTTTATTGAACCATAAAATAACAAAAATTAGCGTTTGATAAATTATAGCAGCTCGCAATGCACCAACATTTACTCCATAAAATATATCTTGAAGAATTACATTGACCAATATGGTCGTAATCAAAAAGCATCCTAAAATTCTTGTTCTTCGTATTAACATCAAGAAACCTCCCGTTATCTCCAAAATACCTAATACTATTACAAATGGTTTTGAATAGCCATAAAATGCCCACATTAGTTGCTGTCCAGTCATTTCAGAAACGGATTTATTGGTTTCTAAAGCACCATCAAACTGAATGATTTTTCCAATACCGTAAGCGAACATTGCGAAAACTACTATGTAAGTAAAAGCATTTTCTAGAATTTCGATTCTATCTTTTTTTTCTAATTTCATTAAATCAAATTTTAAATTTATATTATTACGTTTATTTTACAACAAAATTATTTTGTTGGCAATCAATCAAATTCTTTTTCATTTTTTTTTATCTATTTCTCAATAAAATCGCTGTAGATGCTACCGTTAGGATTGAATTAAAAGAGTTATTAAAGGTTGATAAAGTTATTGACGTTTTATACAAATCAACCCTACCAATGCGAATATCATTATAAATGAATTCGTAACCTCCAACGATTTTTATCATAGCAGCATATTGATTTTTTTCTATTTCCTTTCCTCTTAAGAAAAGAGGTTTTATAATTATTGTGTCGGTATCATTAGAAATGTATCCATTGTCAATTGCCATTCCTTCTTTTAGAAAGTTTTGAATAAACCCATCAGGAATTTCAACATCGAATTTTAGCTCTAATTTCCATTGGGGTTGGAGTGAATCGGATACTGTAAAAAAGTTTACATTGAAATCAGATTTTGCCGATTTTCCTTTTGAAAAATCTACTCTATTAAGAATATTGTAATTTGTACTTTTACTTTCATTCTTTTGGGAACAAATCGCCAGCCAAGTATTTAATGAATCTGCTATTGTAAATTGAAATTTATCAGATCTTTTAGAGGTAATATCGTCTATATCCACTCCCAAGTTTTCGTACAAATTTCTTTTCAAGGATTCTTTTGAGAAAAAAGGAAAAGGAGATTTATCAACTATATCTGACGAGATTGTCCAACCTTCTTTTAATTTTCCTTTATAATATTTGTCGAATCGCAAATTTCTCTTTGTTCCTACTAAACCTTTTCCTTTGGTTCCTTTTACCGCTATTATAATCTCTTGTTTAGATTGATCATTTGGTATATTTAAACTCATTTTATTGGTTGAGCACGAATAAAAAGTTAATGTTAAAATAATCAAACAAGTAACCTTATTTATTGTTGTATTCATTTATTTTATTGTTTTTATTTTTTTACTTACAGTTATCTTATGAAAATCTCCGCCACTAATATCGCCAACAAAAATGCCAATTTTACCATTTTGATTGTTACTTAAATTTTTAACAACTAAAGATGCTTATTAAAATTATTAAACCACAGTTTTGCACGAAACTCTGCATTATACAAAACCTTTTTTTAACAGATGCCCTTTGTCAATTCATAGCTTTATTTTTATATTAATTGAAATGCTTTTTCATAAACTGTTTTGAAACAAAGAATAATAGAATTCCTAAAAATATAAATCCAATTGTTGACATAGTTATTATTGAAATTCCTTTTGTTGCATTTTCCACACTTTGAAAAATCCAATGTGTTGGTAAAAATCCAAAGAGATGCTTGAATTTTACAGGGACAAAAAACGCAGCAATTGGAATAAGCACAAGCATATTAAATGCTTTAATGTAAACCATACCTTGCATTCTATTTTTTACAATTGTATTTATACTCAATACATATATAGGTACAATTAAGGCTGTAAGTAATGAGATAATTAAATTATTACTCAAACTTATCGTATAAAACGGCTGAATGTTGAATAGAACAAAATTTAAAAGAAATGTGAACGAGTAAGGTATAAGAAATCTTGAAACAACAAATTGCCATTTTTTAAATGGAACTATGCCATATACTTTTGCAACATCGCTTTCCTTTTCATCTACCAAAACCATACTGCTTATGAAACAAAACATTTGCGTATTCTCTATTACTGCTATTACTAAAAAAATAGCCAAATAGGGCGTTAAAAAGTCATATTTAATTAGCAATGCTGGTAATGCCCAAATAATTAAAATAATAAGAATTATTGGAAAAAAGAGAAAAGTTCGTAATGATGGGTCACGAAAAATAAGTTTAAAATCAATTAAAGCAAGTTTGAGTATTTTTTTCATTGAGTTACATATTTTTTAATAAATAAACGATGTGCTAAGTAGTAAAGGAATGGCGTGTAAACAATCAATGAAATATAAATGTAATAATAATTGATTTTTGTTCCTCTTACTGCGTTATCTATTAAACCTAATCCACCTTGAACAGGTAATAAGTATTTAAACCCACCAATATCAATTGCTCCTAAATAATGCAAAAGTGAAATACCTGTAAAAAGAAAAAAAACGGGTATTGAAAGCAATGCAAAATTCAGGAATTCGGAAGCAAATGTTAGTACTATCAACCCTAAGATTGAAGACAAAAGACAGATACTAAATGAACCGATACTATAATTTAATATATCAAATTCAAACCCTTTTATGGGTAATGCTAATCCAATGGAGCAAATTGTTCCTACTAGTGAAAGTGCTATGATTTTTGAAATCAAATACTGATGAGTATTAACAGGTGTAACAAATAGAGCATTGAATACACCGTGTTTTATTTCGGTATAAATGGCTAATGCAATAAAAAAATAACCTATTACCGATGGATCATTTAGTACTAATGACACTAAAAACATTTCAATGTTAGCAGTATCTTTTAGAAAATAAAGTATCACACCATAAACAAGTGTAACTACAAGGCTAATTGTAATAATATTGTTTTTGTTTAACAATATTAATTGCCATTTAAGCTGTTTTACAAAAGATATCATATGCTTAATGTTTTACCTGTAATTTTAATAAACACTTCTTCCAATGTTGCTTCAAGTGTATGAATTTTTTTTACTTCATCTTGTTTTATAAAATTCAAAAAAGCAATGTTTTTACCTAAGTCATTAAGCGAGAACTCATTTGTATCACCATTCTTTAATTCAACCTTTACTGCATCTCTGCCATATTTGCTTTTAAGATTTTTAGGAGTATCAGTTGCTTTTAAATGGCCATCAGCAATAAACGCAACTCTGTCACACAATTGGTCGGCAGTATCCATACTGTGGGTTGTTATAAAAATTGTTTTGTCTTGTGATTTTAAATTCAAAATATGTTGTTTGATTTTATTTGCATTTACCGGGTCTAAACCAGAAGTTGGTTCGTCAAAGAAAAGTATATCTGGATTGTGTTGAATTGCACGAATAAAATTTAATCTTATTTTCATACCTTTAGAATATGTCTCAACAGGTTTATTCATTGCGTCTTGCAAATCAAACATTTCAAATAAATCGCTGCTTTTATTGCATTTTCCATTTTTATAAAATGAGGCAAATAAGTCCAAGTTTTCTTTTCCCGTAAGTTTCATATAATGATTTGGTAACTCAAAACCAACTCCAATTTTTTCAAAATAGGAACTGTCCCATTCTTTAAGGTTTTTTCCTTCTATTAAAACCGAACCCTTATATCCACTCAAAATTTTATATAGTATTTTTTGGGTAGTGCTTTTTCCAGCACCTGATGGTCCCAGAAAGCCAAATATTTCTCCGCTACTAATATTAAAATTTAACCCTTTTAAGGTCGAGTTGTCACTTTTAGGATATTGGAATTCTAAATTTTCTACTTGTATCATTTTCTTTTTTTAAATATTGTTTGTTGGTTTTGGTGTCGTTTATGATTTTTGCTATTGTCTCGTTTTTAGCTATCAGTTTCGGATTTTGTAAGCCAAATCTATCGATTTAAGACTAGAATTTCAAGTAAAAACAATTTTGTGGTTTGTCTAAAACACCGATGGCGCTATATTTTTTTGTGCGTTCGTTGTTTAATTTACTTTTCGTTTTCGGATGAAAATTATAGATAGTAGTGAAATTAAAATCGGTATTACTACTGCTGATGGTATAAATGCTCCCATTCTAAACATTGCTTTTTGAGTTAAATTATTTTCTCTCATTTTTTGGATTTTTTCAGCAATAACTTGAGGCTCAGTTTTGATTTCAATTAGTTTAGTTTCTGCTAAACTTATCACTGAATTAAACCATTCAGGATTAATGTAGTTATGATAGAAATATAAAAAAGGTGAATAAATCATATAGGAAATGATTCCTACAAGAAATCCAATTCCAATTCTTTTCATAATATTTACTTCCGAAAATTTTATTTCATTCTTAATCGCAATAAAAATTATAACTATTGGTAATATCATAATTGCCATATCTAAATATTCACCTATGTTAAGATATTTTGTGTCTAATTTTGTTAACCACATAAAAAGTGTGTACAAACAAAAGCAAAAACCCATTATTATACCGTATTTAAACGTTCTTTTTAAAAAATTCATTTTTCCTGTTTCCATAATTTTTTTTATTCTATTTGATACTACTTTTTTTAAAATTTTACAAATTGATTATTAAATTTAGTTTGTTTTTGTTTTAACCAAAATAATTACAGTTAATATGTTATATTCTTCCGGTACTTCGTTGCCTTCAAATCGATTTGTGAGTCCATAAAAAATTAAAATTGTTAGTAGTATTCCAAATAATATTATTCTTTTGATTGCTTTTTGGTTGTAAACGTAAAAGTCCTACTATGCTATGAGTCTTATTTTTATTCATTAACTTTATGATGTTTATTTTTTCTAAATCTAGATTTAAAATTATTATCGCAATCTATCGCATTTAAAAATAATTGTTGTTGGTGCATTTACTAATCCGTCATCAGCTGTTTTTGTCAAAACGATGTCGTTTGGAGCTGTAACAACAAGTTTATTATCTACGCTTGTTACTGTTGTCATAACATTTGAATTACTGGATTCATAAGTTGCACTTTTGTTTGTTTGAGGATCATAAGCAGTACACTTAATGTTCATATACTTTAAATCACTTGACGCCCAAGTATTATTAGATTTTACTGTATAAACACCTGGAAGATGTGTATTGAAATAAAAAACAGTTTGACAAACCGAGAAGTTATTATTGTTTGTTGCAATATTTGAATCGACAATTATAATGGTATAATTTTTACCACCTATTGTAGTTGATAACTCTTGATTGGATACTCGCCTAGAGAATCTATAAGAATTTAAACTCCAAGAATTTTCGGTTGTTGGAGTCGGATTAGGATTGTTTCCATTATCGTCCCCGCCACCACTACAAGATTGTAATAAAGTTAAAAATAAAAGAGTTATTACTGATTTTAAGATTGAATTTTTCATAATTTTTGATTTATGTTAATGTTAAATATTTATTTAATATATTTTGAAGTAATAATGACTGTTGCTGTACCTTATTTCTATAATTATCTGTTGTTTTTGAATTGATTGTAAGCCAAAAACGCTATCCAAACTGCTACAATAATCGTTATGACTTTACCGTTTTTAGACAAATCA
>JAYVKR010000110.1:0-3953 GCA_043768185.1 Flavobacterium sp. | reverse complement strand
AGTTATTTTTTTTGAAAATGAAAAATCATAAAAACCTAAAAAATAACTGAAATAAAAAAAGCCGTCTCATTTTTTGTTTTGAGACGGCTTCTTTTTTTTGTCTTTTAAGCAATGTATTTTAAAATTATATATAATTTAAAATTAAAGGTTTTATAAAAAATCTATAGTTATTAACAAATTAAATTTTACTAAACGAATTTTAAAAAATCACAAATATTTTAAATATTCAAAAGTATATTTTTTTATAATTAAAATTTATTTTGTAGGTTTTTTCAATATAATAATGTTAATATATGTACTTTATCTATAAAATAATGCACTTTATCGATGTTTTTTTTGGTTAGTATATATTTATAATTTACATTCGTATTGTGAAAATTGAATATTAACCCTAAAATCTAAAAATAAACTATTAAAAATGCATGACAGAAATCAAACATTATTAACAAGTACAAAAAAAAATATGTCAAAATAAACTAAATTAAAAATCATGAAAACAAAAACCCCAAAACTATTTTTTAACCTATCAAACAACTATCTGTTGTTTGATAAATTTTCTGAAAACATGAGAAAAAAAGTGACGTTACTTTTTGTGTTTGCATTTTATATTGCAAACATCTCTGCTCAAGAATCAAGAATGAATGAGGAAGTTCCAAGAATAAAGGAAGTGCAATCATACATTACTACCCTAAAGTCAAATGAACAGAATGCAAGAGGAACTATTACAAATTCACAAAATTTGGAAAAGTTACTGTATAAAGTACAATCATCTGTTTACATTCAATCCAACGATGTAAAAACCTATGGTGATAAACCAACAAATCTATTTGTTGATATCAGCACAATGAGTATGCTAGATGATTCAAGAATTTTAAAAAATAACATTGAGATAGTTACAATTAAAATTAACAACACGAACGATTTAAGTTCTAGCATTAATTTATCGTTATTTTCAAATTATAGAAATTTGAAATATATCCATATCGTTTCTAATGTTCCTACTACTGAAAATTTCATCAATAGTATGCTTCAAAATCTAAATGAAAAATATACTGTTTTCTATTCTATTAGCAACGGTGATTCTAATTAATCAAGATATACAAACATAATCTAATATGAAAAATATATACAAAAAATCAATAAGTAATCCATTTCAGCCAATTGCGCTGTTATTTGCATTGCTTATTGCAAACTGTTTTTCAGCTAATGCACAAATTCCAGCTGGAAAAGATTTCGTACAACGAACTTCACAATATACACCTACAAAGAAGATATATAATGTGAAAGGTGATTTTACAATGTTTGGTAATACTTGTTTGACGCCACAAAATTATAGTAATACTCAAAATAACAATGGTCAGTTTATGACTTATGTTGATACCGATGGAGATCCAAACACTTTCAATTCATCCTCATCTACTTTAGTTTTATCAACAGAAAATGGTGCTGTTCCTGCCTGTTCAAATATTGTTTATGCAGGTTTGTATTGGACAGGAAAATCATCTGGTGGTGAAACTTTTGATGTTACAAAAAGTGTTCAAACTGGCACGCAAGCTGTAAATCAAAATTACACAGTTGGTCATAACAACAATATTGTGAATACAAATTATTCATTATCAATATCAAGAAACGACCCAAGTAATACAAATCGAAATCCAATCTATACTTTTAATGGAAATGGAAATTCATATATTTTCAATTTTTATAATAGTACAGCAACCAATAGAGTTACTGTTAAAATTGGTAATGGTGCTGAAGTTACTGTTCCAGTTACTGTTAATGCAGCTGGTACTGAAGCAACATTAATTACTCCTTATACAATTGTTGACGGAGCACTTACTATAAAAATATTTAAATTGATAAGAAGTGCTGCAACTAATTTGAGTTCAGGAAATACACAAACAACTTCGTTTGCTGATATTAATGTAACTGGTACTGCTGCAGTATTTTCAAATGTTACTAAATCTTTTAATAAGAGAGTTATTTCCTTAAAAGGTCCGAACGCTTCTTCTTATACTCAGTTTACAGCAAATACCAATAACATTTACTATCCTAATGGATCATATGATGATATATTTACTGCTTATACAGAAGTAACCGATTATGTGAGAACTAATGGAATTGGTAAATACTTTGCCGCTGATATGGCTTTATTAGAAGGTAATTCTAGCGGAACCGGATATTCTGGTGGTTGGGGAATTATTGTAGTTTATGAAAACTCTAGAATGAAATGGAGAGATGTAACCTTATTTGATGGTTATGCCTATGTATCATCTGGAAATACAAATGGTTTTAATTTACCCGTATCTGGTTTTAATACAGTTCAATCTGGAAATGTTGGGATGAAATTAGGATTAATGGCAAGTGAAGGTGATGTTAGTTTTACTGGTGATTATTTCAGAATTAGAAATTTAAATACTACTAATTACACTACTTTAACTCATTCTGGAAATGCAACTGATAACTTTTTTAATTCTACTATTAATTCTGGCGGTTTAAGAGAACCTCAATTATTAAATAATACAGGTATAGATATTGCTTTAGTCGATATTCCAAATACCGGAAATACGATTATTGGAAATAGTCAAACTTCAACAAATTTCCAATATGGAACTGGTGGAGATACGTATACCATTTTTGCAATTGCAATGGCTGTTGATGCATATATTCCTGAAGTAGAAGGAATTTTAACTGCTACAACAATCAATAACGTGCCAGTAACATTACCTTATACATCTTTACCAGGTCAACAAATTGATTTTAATGTAGATATTAAAAATATTGGTACTGAAGCCATTAACGGATATAAAGTAATTATTCCAATACCATATAATGCAACTTATGTTGCGGGAAGTGCTGTTGGAACTGTTTTGTTTTCGCCGTTACCTACTCCTAATAATATAACTTTTAATCCTACTTTAGGAGGAACTGGATCTATTGTTTGGGATTTTGGTGTTTTACCGTTACCTGCTAATCCAGCTACTCTTTTAGCAAAATTATCATTTAAACTTGCGGCGACAACGGATTGTAGTATCTTAAGCAATTCAACTTGTGGAAGTCCAATTGTTGTTAATGGAAGTAATAGTGGAACTGGTGCTACAACTGGAATTGTATTTAGTGGTACAAAACTAATAAAAGGATATACCCAAAACGGAAGTTGTGTGGGTCAACCAATTCCAGAATCATTAGAAATTGTAATTAACGGTAGTAACTATGTAAATACAAATTGTGCAAATACACCATTAATTAGAAGTTTTAGTTATTGCAGTGCAAACACAACAGTGGGAACTTCAGAAATAGCCTCTTTTTTCCCTCCAGGTTCATTGTTTTATAATCAAAACCCTGTGACCGTTAATTCTATACAATATACTGATGCAAATCCAATCCCACTTGTGGCTGGATCTACTACAACGTATTATGCATATCCTCCAAACAATAATCAAGGATGTTTCTTTGCATTTACTATTTCAAAATGTGGATTAATAATTGCACAAAATGACACTTTAAATGGAGGAAACGGTACAACTGGAAATCTAAATATCGGAAACGTATTAAATAATAATGGAAATGGAAATGATACGATTAATGGCAATGATATAACTATTAGTCAAGTTAATTTATCTGTTTTAACTCCTGCTACGCCAATTAATGGCAATCCTGTTCCTTTTATTGTAACTACAACAGGACAAGTAACTGTACCTCCTGGAACTCCTGCTGGTGTTTATACAATTCAATATCAAATCTGTGAATTGAATAATAATTCAAATTGTGATCCTGCAATAGTAACTATTACAGTAACAAAACCTATAATTGACGCTGTGTCTGATGCTGGTGCGCCTATTGTTGGTGCAACGGGTGGTCAGTCTTTTGCTAACGTATTAGTAAACGATACACTAAATGGTGCTCCTGCTACTTTAGCAACTGTGAACTTAACGCAAGTTTCAACTACAAAT
>JAYVKR010000109.1:0-22259 GCA_043768185.1 Flavobacterium sp. | reverse complement strand
TGCTAACGTTATCTATGGAAATTGTGTCTTTAGAAAATAGAATTTTTTTATTTTTATAGGACGTTTCTATTTCTTGAGCAAAAATGCCCGAAAAACAAAACAATAAAATCCATAAAAAACTATTTTTCAACATATACTATATAACGTGATAAATGTCAAAAGTAGTATTTATTAATGAAAAGTAATTGCAAGTGATTTAAAGTAATTTTTTACACGAATTTCACGAATTGTCACGAATTAATTTAAATTTATTTTAAATTTTTAAAATAAATTCTTTGATTTTTTCCTTTAGAATGGAATTGTTTCAATTCTCATCTTGTATTTTCCATTTTCTATAATCCATAAAATTGCATAACCACCAGCACCATCACCGTTTAAAGCATAAATATATAAAGTTTTTGTTTTTTCATTATAATTAGCAGTTGTATATTCTAAATTTGGTTCATAAAGATTTTCAATTGCTTGTTTTGGTAAAATAATTTTTTTTGAATCTATTTCTACCTCAATGAAATCATATTCTTTTTTAGGAATATTTCCGTCAGTTCCAAAAAATTCTTTTCCGTCAATTTTATATAATTGTTTAGGATTTTCTTTATAGTATTTAAGAATATGACTTGTTTTATCAAATGATTTTTCAAAAATATTTATTTTGATTTTTTCATTTGAAATTGTAATATAACTCTCATAAGTTTTGACATTTGGTATTTTCGTATATTCATTTAAAGCTTTTATTCGGTCTTTATAAATATACCCATTTAAATCTTTTCCATTTTTTTTATAATCAATAAGTACCCAATTTCCTTCTGCTCCAAAATGAGTAACTACAAATCCATTTTCTAATTTATCAGTTATGTTATTGCTTTTTATTTCATTTGAACTTCTAACATTTACAAACCCATCTGTATCATTTACAACAGCAAACTCAAATTCTTGGCCAAAACTATTAATAAAATTTATAAAAAAAAGCAACCATAGTATATTCTTCATGTTATATTGTTTTCTAAATAATTGATAATTACTCTTTTGTAACAACCTGCATAGTCTCACGAGAAATTTGTTTTAACAAAATAACTTTATCATTTTCAACCATTTGCGAAGCTTGATCATTAAAATGTCTAATGGTATATAAAGAAACATTTTCGTTATAAGAAACTTTAAATTTCTTAGAAAGTATGGTTTTCAGTTCATTAAAATTACCAAATTTATCTTCTAAACAAACTGAAAAACTTATAGCAGAATTCTGTATTAAACTAACTTTCATTTTAAATTGATGAAACAAACGAAAAATTTCGCTGATGTTTTCTTCCATTATAAAAGAAAAATCTATAGACGAAAGCGAGATTAATAATTGATTTTTCTTTACTATAAAACAAGCTGTTTGTGGTTCTAAATCTTTTCCTTTAGACACAGATGTTCCGGGAAGTAACGGATTTACAAACGATTTTACAAACAACGGAATTTCTTTTTTTTGTAATGGTTGTAAGGTTTTTGGGTGAATTACTGTTGCGCCATAAAACGCCAATTCTATAGCTTCGCGATAAGAAATTTGATTTAACAAAACTGCATTTTCAAAATATCTTGGATCGGCATTTAAAACTCCGGCAACGTCTTTCCAAATGGTTACGCTTTCTGCATTTAAACAATAGGCAAAAATGGCTGCTGTATAATCTGAACCTTCACGACCAAGAGTTGTGGTAAAACTATTCTCGTCAGATCCAAGAAAACCTTGTGTAATATTTACCGTTTTCTTTTTTACATTTTTAGAAATTAATTTTTGAGTTGCATCCCAATCTACAAGTGCATCTCTGTAAGTAGTATCGGTTTTTATGAAATTTCTAACATCTAACCAATTGTTTTTTATTGCTTGCGAATTAAAATAATGACTTACAATTGTTGTAGAAACGAGTTCACCATAACTAACAACTTGATCGTAAACAAAATTATAATTGGGCGATTTATTGCTTCTGATAAAATATTCTAAATCGGCAAAATGACTGTTTACTGCAAAAAATACATCGTGGTTTTCATCATCAAATAAATCTAAAAGTATTTGATTGTGGTATTTTTTTACATCTTGTAAAGAAGAATTTAGTTCATTTGATTTATCAAAATAATTTTTAATAACAATTTCTAATGCATTGGTTGTTTTTCCCATTGCAGAAATTACAATTAATAAATCTTCGTATCCAACTGTTTTTAAAACGTTTAAAACATTTTTTATTCCATTAGCATCTTTTACTGATGCGCCACCAAATTTAAAAACTCTCATTTTATTAATTTAAAAGATTAAAAAAATCTAAAAAATCTAAAAAATAACACTCAAGTAAATTTTTTAGATTTTTTAGATTTTTTAGGTATTTTCGATATTATTTAAAAAAGCATCAATTCCATTTTCATCCATTTGCACAACATCCCAATCTGATAGAATTTTGGCACCAGTTTTTATATAAAAATCTATTGCTGCTGTGTTCCAGTCTAGAACATTCCACTCAATTCTTTTTACATTATCGCGTTTTCCTTGACGAATTATCTCGCTATACAAGGCAAATCCTGCGCCAGTGCCACGAGAATTTTCTTTAACAATTAAATCTTCAAGATGAATGGTTTTGCCTTTCCAGGTAGAATATCTGTAATAATAAAGTGCAATGCCAATAACTTCATTTTCAACCACTGCAACAAAAGTATGAAACAATTTATTTTCTCCAAAACCATCTTTAATTAAATCAGTTACAGTTACAACAACAGCATTTGGTTCTTTTTCAAATGTGGCTAATTCTTGAATTAATTCAAGAACTTTGGGCATATCTTCTTGATTTGCTTTGCGAATTATCATTATTTTTTCTTCTTTTTAACTACTTTTTTTGCAACCACAACTTTATTTACAATTGGTTTTTGAACATAAACTTTATACAATCCATCAGCTTCTGCTTTAGCTTTAGCTTTGTCTGCTCTGTCTTTTGGATCTGGATGCGAACTCATCATTTGAGTTAAAAAATTAGATTGTGCATTGCCACTCATATCTGCCAAAATTCTAAATGCCGATTCAACTGCGTTTACATCATAACCATTTCGTTTCATAAAATCGTACGAAAAATTATCCGCTTCTGTTTCTTGTTTTCTGCTGTGTTTACTGTCTAACATCGCATTGCCTATTTGTCCTAATTGACTGTCGGTAACTTTTGCAATTTTATCAGATTGTGAACTTATTGCTCCAATTAATGCTGCTTTTTTATATGCTGCTTTCATGGCATCTTTAGTATCTTTATTAGCAACATGACCAATTTCGTGACCAATAACTGCAAGCAATTGGTTGTCGTCCATAATGTCCATTAATCCAGAATAAACACGAACACTTCCATCGGCAGTTGCAAATGCATTTACGTCTTTAGTTAAATATACTTTATAGTTTAATGTTAATCCGTTTTCGTTTTTATGTTTGCCAAAAATTCTGTTCAATCGTAAAGTATATCCATCTTTTGGACCAGCAACTACATTAGTAGAATCCATTTTTTTTACTGCATCTAACGATAATTTTGCCGCATCTTCATCACTAAAAGTAAAACCTGCAATACCGTTTTGAACAGCACCTAGCGCTTTTTCGCCAAGATTTATTTGAGCATTTACATTGCAAAAAGGCATTGCTGTTAGTAATGCCACTATAATAATTGATTTAATTTTCATCTTTAATATTTTTAAACATTTGAGTAGCAAATATAAAATAAGTTTGTCAATAATATGTAGTTGAAATTTTACTATTTAACAGTAAATTTTTAATAAAAAAAACGATATTTGCAAAATAACTACAACGATTTCGTAATGGAAACACGCAACACAACACTTGGCGAATTTATCATAGAAAACCAAAACGCTTTTCAGTATTCATCTGGAGAATTATCTCGAATTATTAATTCTATTAGATTGGCTGCGAAAGTGGTAAATTACAAAGTGAACAAAGCAGGATTGGTAGACATTGTTGGTGCTGCTGGCGAACAAAATATTCAAGGTGAAGACCAACAAAAGTTAGATGTTTATGCTAACGAAGTTTTTATTCAAACGCTTATAAATCGTGAAATTGTATGCGGAATAGCATCTGAAGAAAATGATGATTTTATAACTGTTGCCGGAAGCGATAAATCTCATAATAATAAATATGTAGTATTGATGGATCCACTAGATGGTTCGTCTAATATTGATGTTAATGTTTCTGTTGGAACTATTTTTTCGGTTTACAGACGTGTTACGCCAATTGGAACTCCAGTACAAAGCGAAGATTTTTTGCAAAAAGGAATTCATCAAGTTGCAGCAGGTTATGTAATTTATGGAACTTCTACGATGTTAGTGTACACAACTGGTCATGGCGTAAATGGTTTTACATTAAACCCAGCAATTGGAACATTTTATCTTTCACATCCTAATATGCAATTTTCTAAAACTGGAACTATATATTCTATTAACGAAGGAAATTATGTACATTTTCCGCAAGGTGTAAAAAATTATTTAAAATATTGTCAACTTGAAGAAGGCGACAGACCATATACATCAAGATATATAGGAAGTTTAGTGTCTGATATTCATAGAAATATGATAAAAGGTGGTATTTATATTTATCCTACAAGTTCTAAATCGCCCAACGGAAAATTGCGTTTACTGTATGAGTGTAACCCAATGGCATTTATTGCAGAACAGGCTGGCGGAAAAGCAAGTGATGGTTACACCAGAATTATGGAAATTGAACCAACAGAACTGCATCAACGTGTTCCTTTTTTCTGCGGAAGTTACAATATGGTAGAAAAAGCAGAAGAATTTATGAATGCCTCAAGACAGTAAATTCTTACCAATATATTCTAAATTGTTGAAAAGTATTGATTAATAAAGAAAATTGTTAAATTTGTAAATTATTTAATAATAATCTACTTACTGATATGTCTAAAAATCAACCAAAAGAATCTGAAAATATTCCAAACAATTCATCAGAATCTGCTCAAAGATTGGAAGCGATTAAAAACTTAATATTTGGCGAAAATATTCAACAAATAGATCAAGATTTTCAATCGTTAAAAAATCATATTGAGAAAAGAAAAGAAGAATTAGAGCATTTAATAGATGATACTCGTAAGGAATTAAACGTTACAATTGATAATCTTGCAACTGATTTAAACATTAGAATTACCGATTTAGAAAACCATTTTAATGATAAAACAGACGAGTTAAATCATAAAAAAGTAGATAGAAATTTACTAGGAACTTTGCTAGTATCGCTTGGCGAAAAGATAATGAAAGACTAATTCTTTTATTATGAACGATTCTGAAAAATTAGTGCAGCTCAAAGAACTTCTTCTTAATGAGGATAGAGATTTTGCGCACAAAATTTTACAAAAATTAGATTCTCTAGAACAAACAATTTATACTCAAGAAAAACTTTCTGAAAAAGTAAATCCAATAATTGACGAAAAACTGCACACATTTGTAGATGAAATACCTGATAAATTAGGTTCAGTAATAGCAGAAACTTTAATGAAATCTCAAGACAAGGTAGTTGATGCTTTATTTCCTGTAATGGGTAAAATGATTAAAAAATACATTCAGCAAGAAATGCAAATTTTGTCGGATAATATAAATAATCAAATTCAAAATACTTTTTCTATAAAAGGATTAAAACGAAAATTTAAGTCAATGTTTAGTGGCGTTTCCGAAAAAGAAATTATTTTATCTGAACTAAATGAAGCTAAAATTGAACAGATTTTTGTTATAGAATCTGGTTCAGGAATACTAATTGCAAGTGCTTCTAAAGAGGAAAGTATTGATGAAGATATGATTGCAGGAATGCTTACGGCAATTAAAAGTTTTGTAGAAGATGCTTATCAAAAAGAGCAACAAAATTTAGAATTAATTCAGTACGAATTGTTTGAAATTTATCTTCAAAATTTTACTTCCTATTATTTTGCAGTTGTAATTTCTGGAGGAATTAATGGTGTATTTAAAAGCAATTTAGAAAATAACTTATTCGATTTTGCCTCTAAATACATAAAATCTAATTTAGAAAATAAAACATACATCACAGAAAAACTAAATCAATTTTTAAAAGAGAATGAGTAATACTAAAAAAATTGTTTTAGTTGGACACTTTGGTGTTGGTAAATCATCACTAATTAAAAGATTTGTTTTAAACGAATTTTCAGATAATTATATGGTAACTATTGGCGTTCATATAACTAAAAAAGTAGTAAAAATCAATAACGAAGAACTAACATTAATACTTTGGGATATTGAAGGAAAAGACGATTTAGAAAAAATAAGACCTGCTTATTTAATTGGAACATCAGGTTTTATTTATGTAATTGATCCTACCAGAATTCAAACTTATCAAAATTTTCATAAAGAATATAATTTTTTAAAAACTACTTTTCCTAAAAGTAAAATACTTTCTGTTGCCAATAAAATGGATTTAATAGATGTAGAAAGTTTTCAAAAACAACTTAATATTTTTGAAATAAAATTAGATTTTATGACGAGTGCCAAAACTGGAGAAACAGTTGAAGAAGTATTTTTAGAATTAGGAAAAAAAGTAATATGAAAATTGAACAACTTCGAGACGATTATTTACGATCTAAAACGCAAATAATTGTTCTAGACAAACAAGGAAAAATAGAAGAATCTGACAACATCTTGTTTCAGTTAGAATTAAATTCTGCCATACAAGATTTTCATCCATTTTTTTACATTGTAGATTCTATGTTGCTTCAAGATAATGTGGAAACTATTTTTAACGGAATTCATATTGAATATAAAACTAAGAAAAAAACGGTAGAAGTGATTTTTAATTCAGGTTCTATAGATAAAAATCCATTTTTAATTTTTATAGATTTTACCTATTATTACAATCATTTTCAAAGTATTGCACAAGAAAAAAACGAATCTGTAATAAATTTTCATCAAACAGAATTAAAAAACAGAGAATTACAAGCCGAAAAAGTATTTAAAGATAAATTCCTTGCCAATGTTAGTCACGATTTAAAAACTCCAATTTGGGGAACCAATTTTTTTGTTTCAATGTTAGAAAGAACAGAGCTTACAGAAGTTCAAAAAGAATATGTAACCACAATAAAAGAAACCAACAATCACATTTATCGCCTTGTAGAAGATTTATTAGATATATCAAAAATAGAATCGGGACAAATGTCTATAACTACTAAACCGTTTTCAATTTTAGAATTGGTTAATCATTTAGATAAAATTTGCAAACCAAAAGCAACAGAAAAAAAATTAAATTTTTCAATAGAAATTAATCAAAACATAACAGAAAAATTAATTGGAGACAAAAGCAGAATTACTCAAATACTTATAAATTTAATTGACAATGCTATAAAATTCACAAAAACTGGATCAATTAAATTAAAAATAGTTCAAGAAAATTTAAATTCAGAAATCGCAACTTTATCCTTTAAAGTTTCAGATACTGGAAGCGGATTTGAAGTAAAAGAAAAATTTGAAGTCTACCAAAGTTTTAAAAAACTACATACATCTAAAAAAATAGACGGTTTAGGTTTAGGTTTATCAATAGTTTCAAGTTTAGTACAATTAATGAACGGAACTATAAATTATGAAACCCAACTAAATAAAGGAACGACTTTTATAGTAAAACTTTCGTTAGAAATTGATTCTAAAAAATAAAAAAAGCCAAAAAAATTTCTTCATTTGGCTTTTCATTAAAATTAAAAATGCTATTTATTCATGTGTGTCATTTCATATACAAACGTGTCACTATCTACATTTAACAACAACAATGACAATGCTTTATCAACAATAAAAGGAACATTTCCTGGTGTAAAACCAAGTGCTAATGCAAACTTAGTTAACACCTCTTTTTGTTTTGGTCCAAGAACATGATCTACATAAACCATTCTAGATAAATCGTACAATCTTTCTAAACGTTGTGTATGCAAATAAGGAGGATTAATTGGATATTTAGTTGGATTTTCTAAAATTTCTTCATACTCAGCTTTCGAAATCTCTAATCGAACAGCCAATTTATCAAGAAACTCCTTTTCTTCACTACTTAAATCGCCATCAGAAATTGCAACACGCACAATGGCCGAAAAATGACTTTTATTTCTACTTTTAAATTCGCTATCAAATAAATCTGAAAATGACATAATTATGGGTTTTATTTTTGCAAATATAAATTTATTTCATCTTTAAATCAAGTTCTAAATACTAGAAATTTAATTTTAGTTAAAAAGGTAATTTTACTCAATAAAAATCAAAAATAAACGTTTTCTAAATATTGAAAATAATTTGTACGTTTACAGTCCCAAAACTAGTAAAACCTACATATAATGCAAGAATTCTGGATATTTTTCCAACTCGGACTCAAACACGTACTTAACCTTCAAGGTTATGATCACGCACTTTTTTTAATTGCTTTAACCGTTCCGTATGCCTTTAAAGATTGGACAAGAATATTAATTTTAGTATCTATTTTTACACTTGGTCACACACTTGCATTACTACTTTCGGTTTTTAATATAATAGTTGTAAAAACTAATATTGTAGAATTTATAATTCCAATAACCATATTAATAACAGCACTTTACAATCTTTTCACCGCAGGAAAATCAGCTAAAAATAACAGCTTAACATTTATAGGTTTCGTAACATTATTCTTTGGAGTCATTCACGGATTGGGTTTTGCAAGCTATTTTAAACCACTACTTTCTGGCGAAGCAATAGATAAACTTCCCAATCTTTTAGAGTTTTCACTTGGTATAGAAACCGCACAAATCATTGTCGTACTTGCCGTTTTACTACTTTCATTTGTATTTCAAACGCTCTTTCGCTTCAACAAACGCGATTTTACACTCACCATGTCTGCCTTTGTAATTGGCGTTGTAATTCCTTTAATTATTCAAAGCGCTATTTTTAAATAGTTTATTTTTTTAATTTACAGCTAAACAGTAGTTATATTTGCCATGGTAATTCCTGCTTTACGCTATATTTTTTTTAATTGCATTGGGTTTAAACCCAATGCAATTAAAAAAAGATACCGCTTCAATCAGGGCTAAATGATAATCCATTTTTGTAAAATTCAAGGTTTAAATTTTTAAAATAATTCAATGAAAAAACTTCAATTAAGTCTATTTTTATTCTTTGCAACTTTTACGATTTATTCACAACAATACTATATTTATGGAACCATTACTGGTTTTAAAGATGGTACAGAAATTAAATTATTTAATAGAGATTCTGGGTTAAAACCACAAATTACTAAAATTGAAAAAAATCAGTTTAAGTTTATAAATCCAAGTATAAATTCACCTGTTCAACTATATTTATCAATAAAATTTGATAACAAATTTAATTCTTTCAGTTTTTTAACAGATAACAATGACGTTACTATATTTGGTAGTAAAAATGATTTCCCAAATAATTTTATTGTAACAGGTTCTAAAAGTAACAATTTAAAGATAAAATATTTTGAAAATGTTAAACCACTTCAATCACAATATGATAGTTTAAATAATTTAATTGGTCAAAAAAAATTAGATACCATTAAATACTCAAAAATACATCTCAATTCTGAAAGAAAAAAAAGAGGTATAATTGAAAAAAAATTAAATACATTTAAAATAAATTACATCCTTAATAATCCTAATAGCTATTATTCAATAATTGAAATTTATTATAATAGACAAAATATAAAAAAATCTAAGATTAAAAAAATTTACAATAAATTAGATGAGGAATTAAAAAATTCTAAATTTGGAATTAATCTTAAAACATACTTAAACATAAAAAAAGTTTTAAAAGAAGGAGATTATTTAGAAGATTTTAAAGCTAAAGATTCTTCTAATGTATTTCATTATTTATCAGAATATAAAGGAAAGTATATACTATTAGATTTTATTCAAACTAATTGCCAATATTGTGTTGCATCAAATGCTGAACTAAAAATTATTTTTAACGAATATAAAAATAGTTTACAAATTATTACTTTTAGTGGAGACTCAGAAGAACAAATATGGAGAGATGGATTAAAAGAGCATAAAATAAATTGGGTATCACTTTGGAATGGAGAAGATACAAATGGTAAAATTTTTCAAAAATATGGCTCTTTTGGAACTCCAAATTTTTTTTTAATTGATCCCAATGGTAAAATAATTAAAATAATAAGTGGTTATGGAGAAGGAGAATTAACTGAACTGGTTTCAAAAATTTTAATTAAAGATAAAATTTAAAAACTTTGCGACTTAGTGTCTTAGTGGCAAAAAAACGTCTTAGTGGCAAAAAAATGACAGAAAAAAAACAAACAAAATACGACAAAGCCTACTTAAGAATAGCGTCAGAGTGGAGCAAACTTTCTTATTGCAAGCGCAAGCAAGTTGGCGCAATAATAGTTCGCGATAGAATGATAATTTCCGATGGTTACAACGGTACACCATCTGGTTTTGAAAATTGTTGCGAAGATAACGATGGTTTAACTCACTGGTATGTACTTCACGCAGAAGCAAATGCAATATTAAAAGTAGCACATTCTACACAATCTTGCAAAGATGCAACACTCTACATTACACTTTCACCTTGCAAAGAATGTAGTAAACTTATACACCAATCTGGTATAAAAAGAGTAGTTTACAAAGAAGGTTACAAAGACAAATCTGGTTTAGAATTTTTAGAAAAAGCTGGTGTAATAGTAGATCAACTAGAAGATTTAATTTAATTGTAAAGAATGGAAACAGCCAAAAGCATTTTTAATTTCTTTATGATTGCTGGAGTAATTCAGGGTTTTCTTTTCATTCTAGTAACTTCATTTTCTAAACGCAGTCGCGATAAATCGTTGATATTTCTTAATCTTGTTGTGCTTTTTCTTTCCTTAAACAACCTTCAAATTGCATTAATTGACAACGTTTTTACGAATTCTAATTTCTTTATTCGCAATTTATTACTACCTTTTTATGTATTAGTTGTTCCTTGTTTCTATATTTTTTTAATTCACTATTTAAAAATAGAAAAAAAAGTTACTACATTTTTCTACATTACAATATTGCTATTTTTAATAGAAATTGGCGTTAGATTATTTTTTCTACCGCATTTTTACAACGAAAATAAAAACGAAATTATATCTAAATATGCTCAAATTGAAGAAGTTGTAAATGCTTTTTTCTCATTATTTATATTTATAAAAGCAGGAATATTAATTTTTACAAAATCTAATCTATACAAATTTGTATTGCGATTTGACAATGTACTATGGTTAAAAAACTTTATGCTTTTTGGCATTTTGCTTTTAACTTTATGGTTTGTTGCAATAGCTTTAAATTTTAATTTTTATTTAAATCCTAAAATAGTTATTTATTATCCATTGCGATTATTTAGTTCATTATTACTTTATTGGATTGGTTATCAAGGGTTTTTTCATTATTATTTATTATCAGAAAGAATAGAAATTAGAATAGCAATAGAAAGTGAATTTAACAAAACCAAACCACATAAATCATTTGAAGAAAATCCTAAAAAAATAGAAAAATTCAATGAAATTGAAAACTACATTTTAGAATCTAGTTGTTATCTTGAACCAAGTTTAACCTTAAAAAGTTTGTCCGAAGATTTAAAAATAAGTACAAGTTTAACATCTCAAATTATAAATCAAGGAAGTCAAAACAACTTTTCAGATTACATCAATCAGTTTCGTGTAAACAAAGCCAAAGAGTTTTTAAAAGATGCATCTTTTAGTAATTACACCATAGAATCTATAGGTTTAGAATGCGGATTTAATTCTAAATCAACATTTTACACTGCGTTTAAAAAATTTACTTCAATAACTCCAATTGAATTTAGAAAACAAATATAAGTTTGTCCAACATCATATAATTTCACTTTTTTCGGACTTTACAATTTTTCATAGCTATTATTTTTGACTTTAATTCTTAAATTATAATTATGAAACTTAAAATACTACAACTATTTGTTCTGCTTTCAAATGCAATAATTGCTCAAGAAAAAGTAGCTAATTCAGATGAAATTTGGACAAAAGTGACCGCTTTTCGTGGTTCAATTGGCGCACAAAAATCGTTTTTTACAGAAGTTGGAATATCTAAATTTTATTATTCTAATAATGGTTACTTTCCAGTCTCTAAAGCTAAATTTATTGCTATAGAATTTTCTCCAACATTAAAACCCAAAGATGAAAATGATATTTATGGTTTAAAAGTTGGTTATGAATTTACAGCAATCATAATTTCTGTAGCGCTTGAAGCAAAATATCTAACAGATTTTACAAACAACGATTTTGTTATAACTCCCAAAATAGGATTTGGAGCTTTTGGGATTTTTACCTTTTATTACGGATTAAATGTTTCTACTAATAATAAACCTTTCTCTAGAATTGGAACACATCAATTTTCTATTATTTGCAATTTAAATAAAAATGCTTTTCATGAAATGTTGCATTGGTAAAATTAAATTTGTCCTATATTCTTTAATTTGGACAATTTCGGACAAACAAAATAATAATCATTTTACATTTGACCTAAATACAAAATAATTAATATGAAAAAAGTTTTAATAATTTTAATAATATATACTTTTTATAGTTGTGACAGTAGTTACACTGTACCATTTGAATATCAAAATGATTCTAGAATAATTTTAGAAGGTAAACTAGTAGATAATTTAGGGAATGCATTGCCAAATCAATCGGCTGAAATTTTCACTTTTAAAAGTTCTACAAGAATAACAGTTATAGAAGTTTTTTCTAATAATGAAGGAGCAATATTTATTTCTGTTCCAAAATCTAATTATAAATACAGTCTAGGATTTATTTATAAACAAATTATAAGTATTACTAAACATCCAGAATTAATGATAGAGGATACCAATAATCCTGGAACATTTTATGGTTTTACTTCCAATTTAACATTAGATTATTACGATTTAGGAACTATTAAACTAGCAAATTTTAATTAATTATATGAAAAAATTAACCCTCTTTATTTCACTATTATTTATAAATTGTAGTTTAGGTCAAGAAATCAAAATAAAAAGATTTTCAATAGCTACTAACGTTAATTATTCATTTGCAAGTGGAGACAATTTTTTAAATAAAGCTTATGGTGATGGTGTTGGAGTAGATATTGAAGGTTTATTTAATATTCATAAAAACTTTTTTATTGGAATAAAATTTCAAGAAAACGATATTAAATTAACTAGTCCAGAATATATTGGAAATTTTTACAATCCTAAAATATCTTCTTATTATGTTTTAATTGGTTATAGAAATTTTGTAAAATCAAATAAAATTTATTTTGAACATAAAATTGGTTTTGGAGATAAAAAGGTAACCAATACATCGGATATATCAAGTTATTCTATTGTAGGAAATTCATTTGAAATTGGTTCAAGAATTAACTTTGGATTAAAATATCAAATAAATTTTTATTTTGGTATTGATGCTAATTTTACAAAATATGATGTAAAAGTTGTAGAAAAATATAAACCCTTTTACAATAGATCTACACAATTTTTACCAGTTTTAGGATTTAAGTTACAATTAGGAAAAGCTATTAAACCCTTAAAAGTTAAGCTTAAAGAGTAAAATTTATTTTTAAAACATTAAGAAATGTTTCACTAAAAACTCAATTTCAATTCATACTTTTGTTTCACTATTTTCGTTTTAAAGAAATAGTAGTATAAAAGTGAAAATAGACAAAACGTATATTCCTTTATTGTTTTTTTCCTGTCTTGCATTAGGAATTATAATTGGTGGTTGGATTAATTTTCCAGCTGCCCAACCATCGTTTGCCAAAAATGATTATAAAACCAAACTCAATAAATTAATAAATTTTATTGATACAGAATATGTAGACGATGTAAAAACCGATTCTATTGTAGATTTAACTGTGACTAATATTTTAGCTAATTTAGATCCACATTCGGTTTACGTTCCGCCAAGCGAACAAACTGCTGTTGCCGAAAGTATGAAAGGCGATTTTGTTGGAATTGGTGTAAATTTTTATAATTATAACGATACAATTGCCGTTATAAAACCTGTAGAAAATGGTCCTGCACAAAAAGCAGGAATTAAAGAAGGTGACAGAATTTTATATGCAGACAACTTTAAATTATTTGGTAAAAAACTAAAAAACGAAGTCTTGTATAGCAAGTTAAAAGGCGAATTAGATTCAGAAGTTATACTTACCATTTACAGAAAATCTGAAAATAAACAACTAAAAATAAAGGTAAAACGTGATGTTGTGCCAATAAAAAGTGTTGATGTTGCTATTTTATTAAACAAAACTACAGGTTACATAAAAATTAATCGATTTGCAGAAACAACAGGAAATGAATTTCGTGCAGCAGTATTAAAATTAAAGAGAAGCAACATTAATTCGTTAGTTATTGATGTTAGAGAAAATGGTGGCGGATTTATGGAAATGGCAGTTCAAGTTACCGATGAGTTGTTAAAAGACAAAGAATTAATAGTTTTTACAAAAAATAAAAAAGGCACAATAGACAAAACATTTGCAACAGAAAATGGAAACTTTGAAACTGGAAATGTTGTTGTATTAATTGATGAAAATTCAGCATCGGCAAGCGAAATTTTAGCTGGAGCAATTCAAGATAACGATAGAGGAATGGTTTATGGAAGACGTTCTTTTGGTAAAGGATTGGTGCAAAGAGAAATGAAATTTGACGATGGTTCGGCAGTACGATTAACCATTGCACGATATTATACTCCAAGTGGAAGATCTATTCAAAAAGCTTATGTAAATGGCGATAGTGAAAATTATTATAAAGAATCTGAAACACGATTTGAAAGCGGAGAATTGTACGAAAAAGACAAAATAAAAATTGCCGATTCTTTAAAATTTAAAACCAAAAAAGGAAGAACAGTTTATGGTGGTGGTGGCATTGTACCAGATGTTTTTGTACCATTAGAAGTAACTCACGGCGAAGAAAGTCTAGAATATATTTTACAAACTGGAATTGTTGGACATTTTGTTTTTGAACAATTAGATAAAAATAGAGCAACATTTAAAGGACTAAATTTTGAACAATTTCAAGCCAAAATGAAAACCGATTCTTATTTAACAACATTTCAAAAATACCTTGCTAAAAGTGGAATGGAATTAGAATTAAACAAAAATAAAGCCATTGTAAACCGTTATTTAATTGCAGAATTTGCCAGACAATTGTTTGGAGAAAATCAATATTATTTAATTTTATTGAAGGAAGATAAAATGGTAAATGCGGTTTTGGAGAAAAAATAAATTTACTTCTTCACACTATCGTGACTTTGACTAGAAATTCCATTGTTCCACAATGTTAAAATATCTGTTGCAACTGCAGCACCACTTCCAGCAGCAATGGCAAGTTGACTTCGCCATCCAGCTAAAGTACCAACTACATAAATTCCGTCAGCAACTTTATGGTCATCGTTTACTAACTGAATACGTTGTTTTTCGGCAATAGCTTTTTTATGTGGAATTACATAGTGCATCAAACCTTCAATGGCAAACGTGTTTGAATATCCAATTGCAATTACAATAGCTTTTGTGTGATAAGAATTTTTATTTGTAGTAACGGTAAAATTATTAAAATCTCCTTCAACTTTAAGCACTTTTTCTGCCTCAATTTGAGAAATATGAGGATATAAATCGTGAAGTTGTTGTGTGCTTTCTTTTAATAAATCGGCTCCAAGTTTTCCTGCTTCAATTCCGTAAGCATTATTAAAAAGTGCTTCTTGAAGTGAAGATGTTTTTTGATGTGTAATTATTGCAATTTCTTTATCTTGTACAAATGATTTATTCTTTGCAGAACCCAAAACCAGCGCACATGAAACTCCAGCAACGCCACCACCAATAATTAAAACATCTAACATATAATGCAATTAAAAAAAGTTTGCTGAATTAATTTTTAAGTTTATCTTCAATTTTCTTAGACATTTTGAAGATTAAAAGAATAAAAACTGCGCAAAAAGCAGCAAGAATTCCAATCAAAGCTGCTGAACTATTTCCTTCAAATGGTTTATTGAAATCTAAAAGTGTAATGTTGAAAATTATTAATCCAACAGAAATTAAAATCAATATAGTAGTAAAAATTTTCATAGTAATAAATTAAAAATGTAAAATTAATAAAAATTGTTCCTATTAAAATAAACCTTTAACATTAGCTGCGAATAATTTAACAGCTATTGCAAGTAAAACAACGCCAAAAGTTTTTCTAATAACTCCTAAACCGTTTTTACCTAAGAGTTTTTCAATTTTAGCAGACGATTTTAAAACTATATAAACCAAAATAATGTTCAACACAATGGCAACTAAAATATTAGCCGTAGCAAATTGTGAACGTAAAGAAAGTAACGTAGTCATAGTTCCAGCACCAGCAATTAAAGGAAATGCCAACGGAATTATTGATGCCGAACTTGCTTCTTCTTCTTCTTTGTAAATTCTAATTCCCAAAATCATTTCTAAAGCTAAAAAAAATAATACAAATGAACCTGCTACTGCAAATGAATGTACATCTATTCCAATTAATTTTAATAATTCTTCTCCAACAAAAAGAAAAACAATCATTATAATTCCAGCAGCAACAGATGCTTTTTCCGATTGTATATGACCAACTTTGGCTCGCAAATCAACCACAATAGGAATAGTTCCAATAATATCAATTACTGCAAAAAGAACCATACTAATTGTTGCTATTTCTCTTATGTCAAATCCAACCATAACCTAGAATTTTAATTTTGCAAAAGTACTGCATTCTAAAGTGTTAAATTCCAAATACTTCGTTAATTTATAGATAATTAATTGTTGCTCTAAAACTTCGTAAATCATTTGTACCTTTGCAGTCAAATTTAATACTCGGTTCTTGAACGTAAAAATTTAAGGAAAATAAAAATAAATTATCAATGTTTCAATTAGGAAAAACCATAGTATCTGAAGATATTCTTTCTAAAGATTTTGTTTGCAATCTCTCTGCATGTCACGGCGCATGTTGTGTAGATGGCGATGCTGGTGCGCCTTTAAGCGAAGAAGAAACTAAAATTCTTGAAGAAATTTATCCTAAAGTTAAACCATTTCTTCGCAAAGAAGGAATTGAAGCTATAGAACGATTAGGAACTTGGGTAAAAGGAACTGATCAAGATTTAGAAACACCATTAATAGATAATAAAGATTGTGCTTACGTAATTTTTGACGGAAAAACAGCACTTTGCGGAATAGAACAAGCTTACAATCAAGGAATAATTTCTTGGAAAAAACCAGTTTCTTGTCATTTATATCCAATTCGTGTGAAAGATTTTACAGAATTTGCAGCTGTAAATTATGATAAATGGGATATTTGTGATGCTGCTTGTTCACTAGGAAAAGAACTTCAAGTTCCTGTTTACAAGTTTGTAAAAGAAGCATTAATTAGAAAATTTGGCGAAGATTGGTATATGGAACTAGAGAAAGTTGCAGATGAATTGAATAATGGGAAATGATTTTTTAAACCATTAAGTTATTTTAAGGTTCATTAAGTTTTACTTTTAATTATTTTAAATTTTTCAAAACTTTGAATTTTTTTAATTTATCAACATAGAATAACACATTTAGTAATTTTCAAAGACTTTAAATAAAGCTTTTATATAAAAAATTTAAGCTTTTATATTAATGAACCTTAATATCTTTATAGTTTGAAGTTTAAAGAATAACGAATTCGAACCATCACTTTAATTAATTTTTTCTAAAAATTAAAAAAAATACCATTAAATTATTTAAGAAAATTAAAATTTAAAATCTTAATAAACCTTAATTTTTTAATAGTTTGAAATTGTAAAGAATACTTAATTCGAACCACCACTTTAATTAATTTTTTCTAAAAATTAAAAAAATAAACCATTAAATTATTTAATAAAATTAAGTTTTTTAATTCTTAATGAACCTTACTATCTTAATAGTTTAAAAAAAATGTGGAGAATATCGGATTCGAACCACCACTTTAATTAATTTTTTCTAAAAATTAAAAAAATAAACCATTAAGTTATTTAAGAAAATTAAGTTTTAAAATCTTAATGAACCTTAAATAACTTAATGGTTTAAAAGTGGAGAAGATGGGATTCGAACCCACGACTTCTTGCCTGCCAGGCAAACACTCTAACCAACTGAGCTACATCCCCAAAATTATTTGTCAAATATAGTATTTTTTAATTTCAGAATTCATTTTGAAAAACTAAATCTGTAAGTTTTTAAAAATGTATTAAATTTACATAAAATTTCAAGTTTATGACTTCTACTGATTCGCAAGGTTTTGTTCACACAACAATAGAAAATTCTGTTGCAATAATCACATTCTATCATCCTGCAAGTAACTCATTTTCAAGTCATTTACTAGATAAATTAGTTTTAGAATTAAACAATTCAAGCAATAACAATTCAATAAATGTAGTGTTGCTTCAAAGCGAAGGAAACGGAGCTTTTTGCGCTGGAGCATCTTTTGACGAATTACTTTTAATAGCCAATTTTGAAGAAGGAAAAAAATTCTTTTCTGGCTTTGCCAATGTTATAAATGCCATGCGAAAATGTTCTAAAATAATAATTGGAAGAATTCACGGAAAAGCAGTTGGTGGTGGTGTTGGCTTGGCTTCTGCTTGCGATTATGCAATGGCAACAACAGAAAGTGCTGTAAAATTATCAGAAATCGCTATCGGAATTGGACCATTTGTAATTGAACCAGCAGTTGCCAGAAAAATAGGAAAAAACGCCTTTGCAGAAATGACATTAACGCCTAACGATTGGCAAACTGCAACTTGGGCAAAAGAAAAAGGTTTGTACGCTCAAGTTTATCAATCTCGTGAAGAATTAGACAAAGAAGTTAATGCATTTGCTAATAAACTTGCAACTTATAATCCAGATGCATTGTTGCAAATGAAGAAAGTATTTTGGGAAAAAACTAAAAATTGGGACGAATTATTAATAGAAAGAGCTGCAATTTCTGGAAAATTAGTCCTTTCCGAATTTACCAAAAATGCTTTAAATCAATTTAAAAAGTAACTAACTTTGCATTCAAATAAAGCAAAATGAGCAATATCAGAATTACAAAACAATTTAGTTTCGAAACCGGACACGCACTTTATGGCTACGACGGAAAATGTAAAAACGTACACGGACACAGTTACAAACTATCGGTAACAGTAATAGGAACGCCAATTTTGGACAATTCCAACGTAAAATTTGGAATGGTAATTGACTTTACCGATTTAAAAAAAATTGTAAAAGAAGAAATTGTAGACAACTTTGATCATGCCACAGTTTTTAATAAAAACACACCACATGTAGAGTTGGCAAACGAACTTTCAACTCGTGGACACCATGTTATACTTGTTGATTATCAACCAACTAGCGAAAATATGGTTATAGATTTCGCCAAGAAAATTCAAGATAGATTACCAAACGATGTACAACTTCATTCCTTAAAATTACAAGAAACAGAAAGTTCGTTTGCCGAGTGGTTTGCCTCTGATAATTAAAATTCAATTATTTTTAGAAGCAAATAGCTTGGGCATTTTCAACAAACCATTTTCCTGCTGTCCATTCCAATCTTTTTTCAATTACCTTGGGATTAATCCCAAGGCAATTAAAAAAAGGATTTCCATTCCCATCACGGCTAGACTATTTATGTCTTTTGTAAAATCTTTATTACTATTTAAAAAAACTCGTTACTCAAAACGCATTACTAACAACAATTTTTTTTCATACATTTGAAAATCTAAAATAAAGAATGCTTCCCAACAATAAAAAAATTTATTTCGCATCCGATCAGCATTTTGGCGCACCAACACCAGAAGCAAGTTTTCCGCGTGAGCAAAAATTTGTAGCTTGGCTAGACGAAGTTAAGAAAGATGCCGAAGCCATTTTTTTATTGGGTGATTTATTTGATTTTTGGTTTGAATATAAAACCGTTGTTCCAAAAGGATTTATTAGAGTTTTAGGCAAACTTGCCGAAATTCGTGATAGCGGAATTCCAATTTATTTCTTTGTAGGAAATCACGATTTATGGATGAATGATTATTTTCAAAAAGAGTTAAACATTCCTGTTTATCACGACAATCAAGAATTTACATTTGGAAACAAAACATTTTTAATTGGTCATGGCGACGGAAAAGGTCCAGGAGACAAAGGTTACAAACGAATGAAAAAAGTATTTACACATCCAATTTCTAAATGGATTTATAGATGGTTACATCCAGATATTGGAATGAAATTGGCACAATATCTTTCTGTAAAAAACAAGCTAATTTCTGGAAGCGAAGATGTAAAATTTCTTGGCGAAGAAAACGAATGGTTGGTGCAATATTCTAAACGAAAACTAGAAACTAAACATTATAATTATTTAATTTTTGGTCACCGTCATTTGCCAATGTTAATTTCTGTTGGTGAAAACTCAGAATATGTAAATCTTGGTGACTGGATTAGTTATTTTACTTATGGCGTTTTTGATGGTGAAAAGTTGGAGTTAAAGAGTTATGAAGTTTAAAATACAATTTATCAAATTTTACGAGTTTTGCGTGAGTAATTACTTCACATTGTATTTATTTTCATAGGAGTTCAGTGAATTTCATTTGAAGTGAAAATCCTTTTTTATAATGAAGTGCCAACGGAATTATAAAAAAGATTGTAACGGATAGCACGACCTTTTTAGGTCACGCCCAAAAAATTATAAAATTAATCACCATTTTCTAATGCGTCAACGTCTTTTTGCAAATCTAATTTTTTAAAATTTGGTAAGGCAATAGCTGTTGTGGTAACGGTAATTAATGTCATAATTCCGCCAAAAACTACAGCGTTTACAACTCCCATAAGTTTGGCAGTTACGCCACTTTCAAATGCTCCAAGCTCATTAGAAGAACCCACAAATATTGAATTTACTGACGAAACTCTACCGCGCATAGTATCTGGTGTGTGAATTTGTAAAATAGTATTACGAATTACAACCGAAACGCCATCGACAATACCGCTTAAAAAAAGTGCTAAAACTGAAAGCCAAAAACTTGTTGATAAGCCAAAAACAATCATACAAATTCCGAAGATAAATATGGCTGATAATAATTTTATTCCAGCATTTTTATTTAACGATATATAAGCTGATAGTACCATTGTAATTACTGCGCCAACTGCTGGTGCTGCTCGTAAAATTCCGAATCCTTCGCTTCCTACTTTTAAAATATCTTGTGCATAAATGGGTAACAATGCCATTGCTCCGCCAAATAAAACGGCAAACATATCTAACGAAAGTGAACCCAAAATAGTTTTGTTTTTAAAGACAAATTTTACTCCTTCTTTTAAACTTTCAAATATTGGTTCCCCAATTTTATCATTTAAAATAGGTTTTTTAGAAATTTGAGTTAGTAATAATAATGCAAAAATAGAAAATGTAAAAACCAAACACATAGACCAATGAACACCAATAAAACCAATAGAAAAACCTGCTATTGCTGGACCAAACATAGAACCCATTTGCCATACAGAACTGCTCCAAGTAGAGGCATTTGGATAAATCTTTTTAGGAACTATTAATGCCAAAAGCGAAAAAATGGTTGGTCCAATAAAAGAACGAACCAAGCCACCAAAAAACACTAAAGCATAAACTAAATATAAAACAATATTGGTTGAAAAACCTGCTTGAACTGATGGTAATGTTACTAAAAACAACCCAAAACTAACCAAAGAAAATCCCAAAATACATTTTATTAAAAGTGTTTTCTTTTCGTTTTGATCTACAATATGACCTGCAAAAAGTGCCATTGCAATTGCAGGAATTATTTCCATAAGCCCAATAATTCCTAATGAAAGTGGATTTTTAGTTAAACTATAAACTTCCCATTCTATAATTACGAATTGCATTGACCAAGCAAAAACCATTGCAAATCGCATCATTAAAAAGAAATTAAATTCTTTAAATCGCAAAGCTGCATAAGGATCTTTTATTTTCATTTTTAATTTCTAATATCTTTTAATCGCATTTGCAAGGTTACATTTCCGTTGAATTCGTTTTCGTCTATACAATAAACTGCTTCGAATGGTTTTTGGGTGGTAACATTTTCTAACTTTTTTCCTAATCCAAAACCTATTGCTCCAATTCCTTGCGAACCGTTTTGCTTTACAAAAAGTTTTAAATGTTCATCGTTTTGTCCAATTGGTTTGGCGTAACCTGTATCTTTTATGTTTTTAGTAATAAAAACTGGCGTCATATTTTGTGGTCCAAAAGGTTCAAACTGATTTAAT
>JAYVKR010000108.1:0-13965 GCA_043768185.1 Flavobacterium sp. | reverse complement strand
CCTAATGATGATGTATGGTTTACATTTACTGCAACTGCAGTAACACATTTTATATCTTTTAACAATGTATTACCTGCAACTCCATTAAATTATGCTATTTTTCAAGGTGCAAGTTGTGGAACATTAACACAAGTTGGTTGTAATATTGGAACAGGATTAACTCCTGGAAATGTTTATTATATTAGAGTATATTCAACATCACCAACACCTCAATTTACTAATTTTAATTTATGTGTTGGTACATTACCATGTGCAGAAGCTCCAGCTTTTTGTACTGGTCAAACTGTAACTTATCAAAACTCTACAAATATCCCTAGTTTAGGAACAGTAGGTTGTTTATTCTCATCGCCAAATCCTGCCTTTTTCTTTTTACAAGTTAATCAAGCTGGACCATTATCATACTTAATTTCTCAAGTAGATACTGGTGGAATGCCAAGAGACGTAGATTATGTAGCTTGGGGACCATTTACAGATTTAACTGCTGCTTGTGGTGCAGTTCCTGCGAATCCATTACCTGGTTTAAATCCACCATTAACTCCTGCGCAAGGTTGTAGTGGCACATTACACGCTTGTAGTTTTTCTATTGCACCAACTGAAATTATGTGTATACCAAATGCTCAATTATGTCAGGTATACGTAGTAATGATAACAAATTTTTCAAATCAACCTGGTTCTGTAACCTTTACTCAAACCAATAATGGTGGTGGAACAACTGAATGTTTTCCTATAAATACATTTAATTATCCATTAAATTCTTATTGTCAAGATGGTGTTGATCCAACTCCAGTATTAGCAAACGGTGCAGCAGCAGGAACTTATACTTCTACAGCTGGTTTATCAATTAATTCAACAACTGGTGTTATAGATTTATCTGCAAGCACACCTGGATCTTATATTGTAACCAGTACTACTTTAACTAGTACTAATGGTGCTTGTACCAACATTCCAAGTATTACAACTTCTAGAACAGTAATAATTACTGCGCCAGCAAGTGCCACTTTTACTTATGCTCAAGCAAGTTATTGTAATAGTGAAACTTCACAACAACCATCTAATTTAGTTGGAACAGTTGGAGGAACTTATAGTGCAACTCCTGCTGGGTTATCAATTTTATTTAATAATGGTAGTATTAACCCTAGCGCAAGTGCGGTTGGAACATACACAGTTACTTACACAGTTGCGGCAGTTGGTGGTTGTGGTGCATTTACAACTACAGCTCCAGTAGAAATAATTGCTTCACCAGTAATTTTACAACCTGCCAATGTAACTGTTTGTAATAGTTATATTTTACCAACATTATCAGTAGGAAATTACCACAGTCAAGCTAATGGACAAGGAACATTATATCCTGCTGGAACTGTAGTTACAAGTTCGCAAATGATGCATATTTTTGCTCAAAATTCTTTGTGTTCTAATGATAAAGCATTTACAATAACAATAGTTTCTACTCCAGATCCTGTAGTTTCTGTAATTACACAACCAACGTGTCAAACTCAAACAGGAACTGCGCAAGTTACAAGTCCAGTAGATGCTGGTGTTTTACCAACTAATTTATTTATTTCTGAAGTTACAGATGCCGATGCTGGTTCTTTAACCTATGTTGAAATTTATAATGGAACTGGTGCATCAGTAAATTTAGCAAACTATAAATTGAAAACTTATAACAATGGAAATGCAACTGTATCTACTGGTTGTGATAATATTTTATCTGGAACTTTGGCTAATAATGATACTTATGTAATAAAATTAAGTTCAAGCCCAAATTTAGGTAATGTAGTTCCAGACATTTCTTTTACAAGTTGTGGCGCAGTTAATACTGATGATAATATTAGATTAACAACTTTAACAGATGTTCTTGTAGACATTTGGGGAAGAACAGATGGAGTTTCATTTACACCTGCAAATTCAGCTGGATATGTGTACAGAAGAAATATAAATGCTCCTGTTCCTAATACTTCATTTAATCCAACTCATTGGACTACTTTAGATCCAGAAGATTATACTAATGTTGGAACTTATGTTTATTCAAGTTCAATTTATCAATATAATGTTGATGGTGGAACTTATCAATCTAGTCCAATATTTAGTGGTTTAACTCCAGGAAATCATACTTTTACAGTTCAAAATTTAACAACAACTTGTATTTCTAATGGTGTTGTGGTAACTGTAAACGCTATACCGCTTTCATCATCTGTAACAACATTTAGTTATACAACTCCTGTATGCCAAGTATCAACAGTAAATCCTACTCCAAACACTACCGCGACAGGATTTACTACAGGTGGAACATTTACATCATCCACAGGATTATCTATTAATTCTACGACAGGTGAAATTAATTTAGCATTATCATTACCAGGAAATTATGTTGTTACTTATGCTGTTTTAGAAAACTTGGCACTTTGTCAATCTGCTGGAAGTTCTACTGCGATGATAGACTTAACATCGCCAGCTACACCAGTTACAACATTTAGTTATGTAACTCCAGTATGTCAATTAAATAGTGTTAACCCTTTACCAAATACATCTGCAACAGGATTTAACACTACAGGTACATTTACTTCAACAACTGGATTATCTATAAATTCAACTACAGGAGAAATTAATTTAGCTACTTCAACTGCTGGTAATTATGTAGTAACTTATACCGTTCCGGCAATTATTAATAATTGTCAATTACTAGGAACATCTACAGCAAATATTAGTATAACTGCAGCAACTATTCCTGTAACATCATTTAGTTATTCAACACCTGTATGTGCTAACGGAATCAATCCAACTCCAATTTCTGCTACAGGATTTACAAGTGGTGGTGTTTATAGCTCTACTTCAGGATTAAGTATAAATGCTGCAACTGGAGTTATTAATTTAGCAACTTCAACTGCTGGAACATATTCTGTAACTTACACAATAGCTCAAAATTTATCAACTTGTTTAGCTGCTGGTAGTTCAAATACTTCTATAGTTATTAATCCAGTTATTATACCAAATACTAATTTTTCTTATGATACTCCAGCTTGTGCTGATGGTGCCAATGAATCTCCAATTTTAGGAACAGGATTTACTAGTGGCGGAACATACAGTTCAACATCAGGTTTATCAATTGATGCCACTACTGGAATTATAAATGTTGTAAGTAGTACACCTGGAACTTATACTATAACTTATTCTGTTGCTAGTAATGCAAGTATTTGTCAAGTTGCTGGATCTGGAACTGCAGTACTATTTATAGAAAATGATGTATTAACTAGTGTGACTGGAGTATGTGTTGGTCCAAATTATGTTCTAACTTCTGCTCCTTTAAATAATTCATACAATCCAACTGGAGTTAATGTTACCTACAGTTGGACATTTGGAACTAACGTTTTAGGAAGCTCACAAACTCAAACAGTAACTCAACCTGGTACTTACACAGTAAAAGTAACATCTAATGGTTGTATAGGTATTGATAGTTTTATAGTTGATTCTGTTTCTTGTACTATCCAAAAAGGTATTTCTCCTAACAATGATGACAAGAATGATAGTTTTGATTTATCTGGTTTAAATGTAAAAATGTTAAGTATTTATAATAGATATGGAACAAAAGTATATTCTAAATCTAATTATGTAAACGAATGGTTTGGACAATCAGATAAAAATGATGAGTTGCCAGACGGAACATACTACTATGTAATTGAAAGAGATACTGTAGATGCCAAATCAGGATGGATATATATAAACAGACAAATAAAATAAAGTAACCACAAAATGATAAATTTCAAACAAATGAAAAAATTATATTTCTTAGCTACGTTTGCCCTAATGACGTTTGTTGATGTAAGTGCTCAACAAGATCCACATTACACGCAATATATGTACAATTTAAGTGTAATAAATCCTGCTTATGCTGGTTCTAAGGAATCTCTTTCTGGAGGTTTACTTTACAGAAAACAATGGGTAAATATTGAAGATGCTCCAACAACTGGAACTTTCTTTGCACATTCGCCAGTTGGTAAAAATGTAGGTTTAGGATTGTCCGCCATTTCAGATAAAATTGGGCCAGTTGAGGAAAATAATGTGTACGGAGATTTCTCTTATACTTTAAATCTTGGTGGCGAAAGTCGTCTAGCTTTTGGTTTAAAAGCTGGAGCAACATTTCATAAAGTAGCATTGTTTAGCCAAATTGGACAAAGTAATGTTCCAGATCTTGATGATCCAGCATTTAGCTCGGACACCAATAGTACATTTTTTAATTTAGGTACAGGTTTGTTTTATTATACTAATAAATATTATATTGGTTTATCAATACCTAATATGCTAAAATCGAAACATCTTGACTTTAATGGTAGACAATTTGGAAGTGAAACTTCACACTATTTTTTAACTGGAGGATATGTATTTGATTTAAATGCTAACGTAAAATTTAAACCTTTTGCAATGGTAAAATCAGCATTTAACGCTCCAACATCTTTAGACATATCTACTAACTTTTTATTTAACGATAAATTTGAAATTGGTGCAACTTATAGATTAGAAGATTCCTTTGGTGCAATGGTTAACTATGCAATAACTCCTAGTTTAAAATTAGGATATGCTTATGATCATATAGTTTCAGATTTAAAAGTAGCAACACCATCTTCTCACGAATTTATATTGTTATTTGATTTAAATTTCCCTAAAAAGGTATCACAATCTCCAAGATATTTCTAACATAAAAATGATAGCAAAAATGAAAAAACTATATATCGTATTAAGTTTTGTAGCACTAAGTTCATCACTGTACGCACAAAATAAAGACACAAAAGCAGCAGATAAATTATACAATCGTTATGAATATGTTGATGCCGCAGAAGCATATAAAAAAATTGTAGATAATGGTAAAGCAGATGGTTATGTTTACAAACAACTTGCCGACACTTATTACAATATGTTTAACACAACAGAAGCTGCAACTTGGTATGCAAAAGCTACCGAAACAACTCAAGATGCAGAAACTTATTTTAGATATGCACAAATGCTTAAAGCAGATGGAAAATATGAAGCGGCCAACAAACAAATGGCAAAATTTGCTTCAATGGCACCAAATGATTTAAGAGCAAAATCTTTTAATGAAAATCCTAATTACGTACCTAAAATTTTAGGAAAAGAAGCTGTTTACACCGTAAAATCTCTAGAAGTTAGTGGTGATAAATCAGATTTCGGTGCATTCTTGCAAGACAAAACGCTTTATTTTACAAGCGCAAGAAACAATGCAAGAAAAAATTATGGTTGGAATGAAGAACCATTTTTAGATATTTATAAAGCAACTTTAAACGATTCAGGAACATTTTCTGAAGCAACAACTGTATCTGAATTAAATTCTAAATTTCATGATGGTCCAGTTACAATATCACAAGACGGAACTACAATGTATTTTTCTAGTGATAGTTTTAGAGAAGGTTCATTTGAAAAAGACAAAATAAACAAATTAAAATTAGGAAGAAACAACTTGTACAAAGCTACTAAAAGTGGCGATACTTGGGGAAACATTACACCTTTACCTTTTAACACAAAAGAGTTTTCATACAGTAATCCAAGTTTAAGTGCAGACGGAAAAACATTATATTTTTCTTCTAATATGACAGGAAGTCTTGGTGGAGTTGATATTTGGAAAACCTCAGTAAATAACGATGGAAGCTTTGGTTCGCCAGAAAATTTAGGTAAAAAAGTAAATACAGAAGGAAATGAAAGTTTTCCTTTTATTGCAGATGATAACGCTACTTTATATTTTGCATCTAGCGGAAAACAAGGACTTGGAGGTTTAGATATGTACCAAATAGATTTATCTAAAGGAACAGAAGCAACCAATTTGGGCGAACCAGTAAATTCTAAAAAAGATGATTTTGCTTTTAGCTTTAATAAAACTGCTAACATGGGATTTGTGTCTAGTAATAGAAACGGAAACGATGATATATTTGGAGTAAATCCAATATGTGCTGTAAATGTTATTACAGTTGTAACTAATGCTAAAACTGGTGCTATTTTGTCTAATGCTAAGGTTTCTATACTTGATGACAAAAAGAATATTATAACTACAGAAACTTCTAATGAGAATGGCGAAGTTAAATATAAAGTAGAATGCGATAAAGCATATACCATTCTAGCATCAAAAGACGGATTTGAAGGAAATTCATTTGCTGTAGCTAAAAGTAAAGGTCCAGAAGTTAAAGTTAATGCAGCATTACAACCAATTGATGTTATTGTTACAGCAACAGAAATTTTATTAAAACCAATTTATTTTGAATTTAATAAAAGTAACATTACACAAGAAGGCGCATTTGAGTTAGACAAATTAGTTCAAGTTATGAAGAATAACGACAAGCTAGTAATTATGGCTAAATCGCATACAGATAACAGAGGAAGCGATACTTATAACATGAGTTTGTCTGACAGAAGAGCAAAATCTACAGTACAATATATAATTTCTAAAGGAATTCCTGCAGATAAAATTTCTGGAAAAGGTTATGGAGAATCTGAACCAAAAGTAGCTTGTGCGGAAACTTGTACAGAAGAACAACATGCAGAAAACAGAAGATCTGAATTCTTAATTGTTAAATAATATATTATTTTTTTAAAGTTTAAAAACCGAGTTAATGCTCGGTTTTTTTTGTTCTAAGTATTTATTTTAAATTTTATTAAAAAAATTATTTATGGAAATTTAAAACATACAAAATCATAAAATATATTTTATTTAACAGTAAATCTTAGATTATAACATAACAAGTTTAATAATACTAAACACATTTGAAATAAAAATAATAGTTCATTTAAATCAACTATTATAAGAATAAGCAAGTAGCTTTAACAAAAACAATTAATAAATTATATTTGGTAAAAGTATTAAACTAATAGAGAGTTTAAGAGTATTTAATTAAAGTTTAGATGTTAAAAAACATTTAATAAAAGTATTTTGGCTTTTTAAAGAAACAAGTAATAAAACTTAATTATTTAAAGAGAAATTAAGATTGTGAGAGTAATTGTTATTGTTTTTTCTATACAATAATTTTAATAAAAGTATGTAATTTTAATTTAATTTGACAAAGTATTTAAACCAAAAAGCTTCCTAAATTGGAAGCTTTTTTTGTTTATAAAATTGATTGTTAGTTTATTACAACATCATCAATTTGAACAGTAGTAGTAACTGTTGTTGTTCCTGTATATTCAAAAACAAAATATCCTGTTCCTGTTAACGAAGCAGGAATTGCATAAGTTCCTGCAGAGTTAAATGAATTTTCAGATGCTCCGTTTGCTGGATATGTAATATTAAAATTTCCTGTAATATTTGTAAAACTTGGAAGATTGATAACACTACCAGCAGTATAATTTGCACTGGTAACATAATATACTTTTAATGCTTCGCCAGAGTTAAAACGAATTTCTTCTTTAAAGGTAAAAGTATTTGCGGCAGTAAAATCTACTGGTACAAAAAAGTAAGTTTTAGCTTTTACTCCTGGATTTCCAGATCCATTAAATGCACTCATTTCTATATAGTTATTAGAACTAAAGTTCTTAACCTGCCAATATCTAGATCCAACAAAGGCATCATTAATATACTTTGGAAAATTAGTTTGATTAGTTAAGTAAGAAGTAAATGGTTCATTAACTGTTGCAGAAAAAACATTGGCATTTCCAACAAAAGCAGGATAAACATCTACTCTAGGATTTATTAACTTTATATCATTTTCATATCTAACTACAAACTGAAAAGTTGTACTAAATTTAGATAATACGCCACGTATTTTTCCGTTTCCAGTTGGAACTTGATTTCCTGTAAAAGGCGCAAAACTGCTAAATCTTATAATTCTTTGTGTTCCGCCTGTTCCTGATACTAATAAATGATTAGTTGCACCACCACCAGAATCTACATCATAGTAAGTTCTATTAATAGATTCTTCTGTAAACTGAACATTGTCTAACTCTACAAGTGTGTTTTGATTGGCATCATTAAATGCAGTAGCTAATGATAAAGTTCTAACTAAAGATTCTTCTGATACTTTAGTTGCCGAAGGAAAAACATAATTTTGCCATTCAAACTCAGTTAATCTACCTACTTGACCGTTAAATAATGTTCCTATTTGCATAGATCCAAATACTTTGGCAATATATAATCCTTTTAATTTAATGTATACTTTTCTTCCAGGTGTAAAACCTTTACCATACAACGTTGTAATATTTATTGGCACACTAAATCCTATTGGAGCACTTCCACCATCTATTTGCTTAGATTGAAATGAAATAGACTTGTAAAAAGTTCCTTTTTCATCACTAGAAGTAACATATCCTTCAATAATATCGTCACCAGTATAAATTACAGGCGATGCAGTTGCAGCATCATTAATTTCTTGAACTGTTTTTGTTGTTGTAAATTGGTATGTAGTAAGAGTTTCTTCTGGAATACCATAGGTGTCACTGTTTACACAACTTACAATTAATGTAGAAGTTAAAAGTAATACTACTGTTTTTAAAATAAATTTTTTCATAATAGTTACAATTTATTGTTTATTATATATTTTAATATTGTCTATTTGATAAGAACCATCTAAAGATGTATTTGATCCAGAACCTTTTACTTTAAATGCAATTGTTGCATTTCCTGTAAAAGTAGACAAATCTATTTCACCAGAAGGTATAAATGCAAAATAAGCGCTAGAAGTTGTTGGTAATGTAGCATTTAAAGTTTGCCAATTGGCAGTAGCTAAATTCGATCCGTTATAATTTGTGGCAATTAAAACCTCTAGTGAGTTGGAAGAGGATGTTACAAAACTTTGCGAAGCTTTAAAAGTTAAAATTTCAGTTGGATTTGCATCAAAATTAATAGTTGGAGAAATTAACCAACCTATATGTATTGGATCTTGAACTACACCTGGTCCAGCAGGTTGAAAAGAACTAAATTCTGCATAAGCGTTACCGCTAAATATTTGTTCTTTCCATTTCATTGTTCCAACTTCTGCAACGTTTGTCCAACCTATTGTATTTAAAATTGTATTATCTACTGCACCAACAGAAAAATCTTCTGCAAATAATAATGGCGTAAAATTTGGGTTTTGAATATCATCTTCTGGAGAACATCCAGTTAATGAAATAAGTGAAACCATACTAAGTAATAAAAATAATTTATTTGCTTTCATAGTTATATTATTAAAAATTAATGTAAAGGTTTAAGAAATACGTTCTACCATAACCATAAAAATATTTAGGCGCAAATGATGGATTTCCGCTAGATACATCTTGATTTACTTCTCTAAAGTTTGCATTTCTTGTTTGTTCAAATCCTCCTGTTTTGTAAGAAGCATCTAAAACATTATTTATAGAAGCAAAAAATCCAAAAGTTGTACTTTTAATTTTCCATGATTTTCCACCAGTTAAATTTACTAATGTAAAATCATTAAAACGATCTTGTTTTAACAATTCTGATGCTCTTTCATTGGTAGCTTCTGGAAAAGCAAATCCATCAGTATCCAAAGGATTTTTAAAGAAATTGTCTGTTCTTAACAACGACGAAATATCTAAAAAATTATCTGCCAAGTAGTTTACATTAGCTCCAATCCACCAAAATTTTGGATCTCTATATTCCACTCCAAATGAAGCAGCAGTTTGTGGTCCGCCAGATAATCTATATCCTTTTAATTTAGAAGTTCCAAAATCGGTTACAGGATTTGTATTGGTTGGACTTGCATTGTTGTCATTATTTAAAGAAACATTTGGATTATTATTATAAGTATATTCTCCATAAGCTCCAGTTGCAGTTAATTTAATGGTTGATGTAAGTTGATATTCCATTCCTAGCTCTAAACCAATGTTCTTTTTTTCTATATTAGTAACAGTTTCTGCAACAAATGCATCTCCACCATCACCACCATCGTCTCCAAAAATTCCTTCACCAAAATAAAATGAAGTTTCTGTTGCATTTTTAATATTAGAATAAAAACCTGTTAATCTAGATTTAAATTTTGGCATTCTAATAATATAACTTGCATCTACACTAGAAATATTTTCTCCAGTAAGGTTAGCAATAACATTTTGATTTATTCTAGCATTTGGATATACATTTCTTAATGATGGCGCTTTGGTTAAGTAAGCAGCATTAAAATTAAAGAATTGTCTTCCAGACAATTTATAAGTTAATCCACCTTTAAAACCAAAATTTTCGTAAGTATATTTAGCACCTTTTCCAAAGGAATTTGTTGGATACAATCCGTTTTTAAATAAACCTTCTCTTTGATATTGTGTTCTTGTATATGATTGAGCTAAATAAAAATCTATTTTTTTATAAGTAAATTTAAATTGAGTAAATGCATCGGCAGTATTTGCTAGTAAATTGTAGTTGTAAGCAAATTTTTCTCCAACTCCAATTTTTCTATTTGGATTATTTAAATCTGATTGTTGTTCTGATCCTACTTGAAAATTATCAAAATCTTCATAATATTTACCACCAAGTAAATCTAAAAGATTGGCAAAATTATTTGATTTTAATTTTCTAAAACTTACACCAGCATTCATAACAATATTATCTGCTAGTTGTGTATTTAAAATAGAATTGGCTGTCCATAATTTATCATCTGTTCTATCTTCATATAAAATGTAGGCACTGTGACCATCAGAAGTATTATTGGCTTGATAAAGTTCGTTCCAATTAATTTGTCTATTATTTATAAATTGTGATCTTAAGGCATTGGCACTTGCAATATTTGCAGGATCATCACCTTGAAAATCTGTATAATCATCTGGATTGTAAGCAGATAAATAAAAACTTGGCAGTTTTCTATAGTAAGTTGGGTCTGGATTATCTGCACCTTGATAATCAATTCTACTGTTTCCAATTGATCCAAATTGGTGTGTAATTCCAGTATTTAAATTAGTTTTATCAGAAATTTTCCAAAAATGATTTAACATTAAAATTGGTTCATTAACATCTTTATCTCTAGAGTTTCTTTTCTTACCATTTTGATAACCCCAATATGAATTGTATTTTACTCCAACTAGACGATTAACTTCATCTGTATTTGGCGAGCTTTTTCCACGACTATTTTCTGAATATATTGAAGTAAAATTTAACGAATGATTATCATTAAATTTCTTCTCTACACTTGCAAAAACTGCATTTGCGCTGTAATCTGTTCCTTCAAAATAACCTTCTTGTGCCCAACGTCTTGAAGCTGAAACTACAAATGCCCAACCATTAGTATTCATACCAGATGCATGCGTTCCCATAGTTCTCCAACTGTAATTAGTATTAGTTCCAGAAAAAGAAATTCTACTTCCTGGTCTGTAAATTGAAGCTCTAGTATTAACTTCTTGTGTTCCAAGAATTCCTCCAAAAGTATAATCTGATGGCGCACTTCCAGAAGTAAATTCTTGATTACGAGTAGCATCATTTAATCCACCCCAATTGCTCCATTGTGGTCTTCCATCATAAATTTTGTTCATTACAACTCCATTTATCATTGTAGTACCATATTCATTATCCAATCCTCGAATTCTAAATCTAGCTTGTCCCCAATTAAATGCTGCTGCTTGTTGAAAAACATCTCTAGAAGCTTGCAATAATCCTGCTGTACTTTCAGATCCGCTATTATCATCGCCAAGATCACTTTCTGTAATTGTAATTAAACTAAGTTGTTGTTCAACAGTAATATCTTCTTCAAGAACAATAACTCCCAAATCTATCATTTTTCCTTGCTCAACATCAACTGTTAACATTTGATCTTTGTAGCCCGAACTTCTAATTCGTACTAATTGTGTTCCAACTGGTGCATCTTTAAAAGCAAATTTTCCATCAGCATTTGTAAGTTCAGATAAGTTAGTGTTTTGGATAGATGCGAGAATGTTTTGTAATGGTTTATTGGTTTTTGAATCAATAACTTTACCAGAAAATCCAGTTCCTGTTTGACCAAATAAAAATACCGCTTGCATTACAAATAAAATACTAAAGACAAGTTTTTTCATATAATAAATTATGTTAATTTTAATTCGTTAAGTCTTAATAAAAACTTAACAGCTTGCAAAGGTACATTATTTTAATAATAGTATTACTTTTGGCTCGAAGTTTGTAAAAACTTATTATTAAATTAATATACGATTTATGAAAATTAAAAGATTTATAGTGCTTTTCTTTGTTATATTATCAGTAGCAACCGTTAATGCGCAGGCAAAAAAGTATATTGTGCATACTGTTGCCTTTTATAATTTTGAAAATTTGTTTGATACAATTAATGGTACAAACAACGATGAAGAATGGTTACCCAATGGTGCACAAAATTGGACATCAAAAAAATATGTTAAAAAATTAGGCAATCTATCAAGAGTTTTGTCAGAAATTGGAAGTGGAGAAAATCCTAATAATACTCCTACTTTTATTGGTGGTTGCGAAATAGAAAACAGAAGAGTTCTAGAAGATTTAATAAAACAACCAAAATTAATTAATCAAGATTACGGAATTGTACATTTTGATTCTCCAGATAAAAGAGGAATTGATGTAGCACTTTTATATCAAAAAAAACATTTTAAAGTAACTAGTTATTCTAACATTCCTTTACTAATTTATAGAAATGAAGAAAAAGTATCTAAAAAAGATAAAAACAAAGAGAAAGAAGAAATTACAGACGATCAAATTGTAGAAGATAAATCTTCAAGAAGAGTTTTCACAAGAGATCAATTGTTGGTTACAGGTTTTTTAGATAACGAAGAAATAAATATTATTGTAAATCATTGGCCTTCTCGTTCTGGTGGAGAAAAAAAGAGTTCGCCTTTTAGAGAAGCTGCTGGAGCATTAAACAGAAAAATTATAGATTCTCTAATTGCAATAAATCCAAATGCCAAGATAATAACAATGGGCGATTTAAACGATGGTTCTTATAATAAAAGTGTAAAAGTAGAAATTGGTGCAAAATTAAAAAAAACCGAATTAAAAGAACCAAAAGACATTTACAACCCATTTGAACAAATGGCTAAAGAAGGAAATGCAACTTTATTCTATAGAGATTCTGGCGATATTTTCGATCAAATAATGGTTTCGCAACAATTAGTAAGCACCGATTTTTCAAATTACAGATATTGGAAAGCCGGAATTTATAATAAACCCTATTTAATTCAAACAACTGGTCAATATAAAGGTTATCCGCTTCGTCATCAAGCCAACGAAGTTGGTTTTAGCGATCACTTTCCTGTATATGTTTATTTAATAAAACAAATAAATTAAAAATATGAAAAATATAGTAATACTATTTTTATTAAGTATTTCAACTTCAATTTTTTCGCAAGAAACTATTACATCAGAGCAAGCCAAAGAATATATTGGTAAAGAAGTTATTGTAAAAGGTAAAATTGCTTCATTTAAATTAGCTTTAGAAGGAAAAAGTACCAACTTTATAAATATCGATAAAGCTTATCCTAACACAATTTTTACAGTTGTAATTACCAACAAATATCTAGAAGAACACAAATTAGATATTGCAAATTCAGTTGGGAAAGAAATAACAGTAAAAGGAATTATTACAGTTTACGATAAAGATCCTAAAAAAACACCACAACTATTTAATCCAATAGAAATAGAAATCCAATAATATATAAAGGTTAGTTCGCTCTAACCTTTTTTTAATGCCTTAAACGTTTAGCTCTTTGCGTCATTGCGTCTTTGCGAGTATACTTAGTTTTTTTAAACATTAGATAATTAAGAAAACTAAATTGTACAAAACTTAATGAAGCTTACTACCTTAATGGTTTATTTTTTGCGTCTTTGCACCAAATTCCGTAATTTCGTAAAATGAAAATAGCAAAACCATTCAACCTCAACAATTGGATAACAGAAAACCGACATTTACTAAAACCACCAGTTGGCAATAAAAACATATATGTCAATTCTGGCGATTATATTGTAATGATTGTTGCAGGTCCAAATGCCAGAAAAGACTATCATTATAACGAAACCGAAGAACTTTTTTACCAACT
>JAYVKR010000107.1:0-6492 GCA_043768185.1 Flavobacterium sp. | reverse complement strand
TGATAGTATTTTGCAACTTGGTTTTGTTTATCAATTATTACTATTTCAAAGATACGTATTTCATATTTTTATATCTGTACAAAGATATGAGCCCTGATAGCAATGGAAAGCTTGCGATTTTTATCGCAACTTGTAATGGAAAGCAGGAAAATGGATTGCTAAAATGCCCAAGTCATTCGCTTCAAACTTCGACAAACTCTGTTTTTATAATTTAGATACAAATTTACACTATTTCTAATGCTTTTTCAATTGTTGCATATACTTTTTCTAGTTGATTTTTTGTGATGATGTATGGTGGCAAAATGTAGATGATGTTGCCAACTGGACGCAAAAGTATGCCGTTTTCTATAAAGAAATTATAGAGTTTGTTTCGCAATGTTCCGTAATAACTTTCTTGAGTTTCGACTTTGATTTCTAAGGCAAAAATTACACCAAGAACTCTTGTTGTTGCTACTTTTGGATGGGTTTTTATTATGTTTTGAAATGCTAAATGACTTTGATTTATAACTTTAATATTGTCTTGAATTTCGTTAGTTTGCAATAATGAAATACTTGCAATTGCTGCGGCGCAACCTGTTGGATTTGCTGTAAAAGTGTGTCCGTGAAAGAGTGCTTTGTTGGTATCGTCGTCATAAAATTCGTCAAAGATTTCTTGGGTAAAAGTGGTTAATGCCATTGGAATTGTACCGCCAGTTAATGCTTTGGAAAGGCACATCATACTTGGTTTATTTTCTAGATAATCTGTGGCAAATGTTTTTCCTGTTTTGCCAAAACCTGTCATTACTTCGTCGGCAATTGTAAAAACATTATTTTGGTGACAAATTGCTATCATTTGGTCTAGAAATTTGGCTTGATACATTACCATTCCTGCCGCACCTTGAACAAGTGGTTCAAAAATAAATGCTGCAAATTCATTGGTTGCAACTAACTTTTTAAGCGTTAGAATTGCATTTTCTTCTTGGCCAGAAACTGGAACTGGAATTCGAATTACTTCTAATAATGATCCTTGAAATGCTTGAGTCCAAAACGATATTCCACTTGCTGCCATTGCCCCAAATGTATCGCCATGAAAAGCGTTTTCGAAGGCAATTATTTTGGTTTTTTTTATTCCTTTATTATAGAAAAATTGCATTGCAACTTTAATGGCAACTTCTACAGCTGTTGAACCATTGTCGGAATAAAAGATTTTTTTTTGGTTGCTTGGCAAAATTTCCATAAGTTTTTCTGCCAATAAAACTGCTGGTTCGTGAGTGAAACCGCCAAACAAAACATGTTCTAAAGTGGTGAGTTGTTTGTAAATAGCATCGGCAATAAATTTGTTTGAATGTCCGTACGGATTTACCCACCAAGAGGCAATTGCGTCAATATATTCTTTACCATTTTCATCCCACAATAAAGTGCCTTCGGCTTTCACAATTGCTGGAAAATCTTGTGCAGTTTTATGTTGCGTGTATGGATGCCAATTGTATAATCTGTCTCTTTGGGAAAGGTTCATTTTTTTAGAAAATAGAAAATAGAAAATAGAGAATAGAAAAAAGACTAATCACTAAATGTTTTTGCAAAGATAGGTAAGTCTATTTTCTTTATTCTATTTTCTATTCTCTATAATTTATAATTTTAAAAGATTTTCACGAAATTCGTCAGCGTAATATTGAATTACATTTTGATCAAAATAGGGTTCATTTTCTATTCTTCCAACGAATTTTGCTTTAGTTTTATTCAAGATTATTTCTTCGGTTGCCTTGTTTTCATCACCAGAAAAAATAATTCCTGCAACTGATAAATTCCTGTTTTTTAAAGCTTCAATTGTTAGTAAAGTGTGGTTGATGCTTCCTAAATAATGCCTTGAAACTACTATAATTTTGTAATCGCTTTTTATTAAATCTATAATGCAATCTTCGTTGTTTAGCGGCACTAGAATTCCGCCTGCGCCTTCTATTACTAAATGATTTTTAGTATTGGGTTCAATTATTTTATTTAAATCTATTGTAATTCGGTCTATTTGTGCCGCCAAATGTGGACTTGCTGGTGTATTTAGTTTGTAGCTGTTTTCGTGAATTACAGTTTTATCATTTGAAATGAAGCGTTGAATTTTATGACTGTCGGAATTTTCTAAATCGCCTGCTTGTATTGGTTTCCAATAATCGGCTTGTAATGCTTGTGTTACTATTGCAGATGCTATTGTTTTACCAACGTCTGTTCCTATTCCTGTTATGAATATTTTCATTTTTTAGTTTGTTTTTTTAAACCATTAAAAGATTAAGTTTAAAACACAAAAGTACTTAACAAACTAAGAACATCAATAATTTCTTTTTCAGAATTGTATGAATGTAAACAAAAACGCAATCGTTCTTGTCCTTCTGGAACTGTTGGCGACAGAATTGCTTTTACATCAAAGCCTTTTTGTTGTAATTGAGATGCGATGTGTTTTACTTTTTCGTTTCCTGGAATAATTGCCGATTGAATTGCCGATTTATTTCTAACAAAAACTTGCTTTAAACTCAATAATGTCTTTTGTTGATTGAAAAACTGAATGTTAGTTTTTAGTTGTTGAATTGCTTCTTTTTGATTTTCTAATTCTTGATAGGCAATTAAAATTGTAGCAACAGAATGTGGCGAAAGTCCTGTTGTGTAAATGAAACTTCGTGCAAAATTTATTAAATAATTTTTTAACTCTTCACTTCCTAAAATTGCAGAACCATGACAACCTAATGCTTTGCCAAAAGTTATTATTCTTGCAAAAACATGATTTTGTAAATTTAACTCTTGAATTAATCCTTCGCCATTTTCGCCAAAAACTCCAACTGAATGTGCTTCGTCAATTACTAAAAGGCAATTGTATTTGGCTGATAATTTTGCTAAATTTTCTAAATCTGGTGAATCGCCATCCATTGAAAAGACGGATTCGGTAACTATATACACTACATTTGAAAGAACTTCGACAAGCTCAGTTTGACAATTGTTTTTTTGTATTGAAATTTGTTTTAGAATTAGTTTTTCTAAATCCTCTAAATCATTATGTTGAAATTTATAAGATTTTGCGTTGCTCATTGTTATTCCGTCGCGAATTGAAGCGTGACACAATTCGTCGTATAAAATAATATCGTTGCGTTGTGGCACTGAACTGAAAAAACCAATATTGGCATCGTAACCCGAGTTAAATATTAATGCGGTTTCCGATTGATGAAAATTGGCTATAAATTCTTCTGTTTCTTGATATACTTTGTGATTTCCTGATAGTAATCTAGAACCTGTTGCGCCATTTTGTTTTATAGTATTGTCTAAAAGATACTGATGTGTTTTATTAAAAATAATTTCTGAATTGGAAAATCCTAAATAATCGTTGGATGAAAAATCTATTAAATTATTTTGTTGTGTTAATTTACGCAACGATTGGTTTTGTTCGCGTTGGTGTAGTTTTTCTGATAATTGTTTTGGAAAATTACTCATAGTTGTACAAAGGTAAAAAATCTTTATAGAATATAAATTTTAATAAAAATGTTGTTTTTTGATACTTTATTATTGTTTTACAATAATTTTTATATATTTGCAATTCAATTCTAAACAATCAAATTATGAAATCAATTAAACAATTAAAAATTTCTTGGGACATTTTATTCAGTATTTATTTAATTTTTACAATCATTTCGACATTATTAATTTTAATAGCTTTATTTTCAAATGATCTGCCAAACATTAATGCGTTAATAAGTGAAAATCCAATTCAAGCAATTAACAACAACATTAGAGTTATAATTTGTGGTATAGTATTAGGAAATATACTTTATGTTATGGTTTTATTTAAGCTAAAAAAATTAATTTCTTTATTTATAAGCAATTACTTTTTTACAGATAATTGTATTAAATTACTTAAGGACATTGGTAGTTATTTAGGAACTTCAACTGCTCTAATTTATATACCTAGTTTTTTATATAATACTTTTGGAAATATATCGAGAGAAAGTACAGTATTTACACAAAGTGTTGGAAAAACAGCTTTTTTATTTTTAATTTTGTTGTCTTTATTTTTTCAGATATTGAGCGGTATTTTTGAAGAAGCTAAAAATATAAAAGATGAAAATGATCAAATAATTTAGACACATGCCAATAATAATAAACTTAGATGTAATGCTGGCTAAAAGAAAAATGCGTTCCAATGAATTGGCAGAGCATGTTGGAATTACAACGGCTAACATTTCTATATTAAAAACTGGAAAGGCTAAAGGTATTCGGTTTTCTACTTTAGAATTAATTTGCGAAATTTTAGATTGTCAACCAAGTGACATTATGGAATATGTAAAAGATACTTGATTTATTATTTTTAATTTGAACTCGTTTTAGATTCTCATTTATAATTTATATTTCAAATTTTACTATAATTCTTAGCCCAGATAGAAATGAAAAGCATTTTGCCTTAAAAACTTATTTTTCTTGGTGTAAAAAAGCGACTAAAGAAGCTCTTTTTATAGCTTAGAAAAATTGTTTTTATGGCAAAATCTTGAAACGTATAGCTGGAAATTGCTTCTAAAAGAAAAAGCCAAACATTTCTGATTGGCTTTTTTATTCTGAATTAATGTCAGAAATTTTATTTTTGAATTATATTAATCTGCTAATACAATTACTTTATTTTCTTGCATTTCGATGGTTCCAGAGGCAATTTCTAAAGTGTAGTTTTGATCATTTGCCTTGATAAACTTGGCTGCTACTTCTTTATTTATTGTAAAACTTGGTGCTGTAATTTTTACTGTTCCTTGTTTTAAAATGGAAACTATTGGTGCGTGATTATTTAATATTTGAAACGAACCATCAACTCCTGGAAGTGAGATTGAAGTAACTTCGCCTTTGAATAATGTAGCTTCTGGTGATACTATTTCTAAAATCATTTTTTTATAGTTAGAAGATGGAAGATGGAAGATGGAAGAGCAGAATTTTACTTCTAACTTCTAACTTCTGACTTCCAACTTAATTATGCTTCTGCTAACATTTTTTCTCCTGCTTCAATTGCATCTTCTATTGAACCTTTAAGGTTGAAAGCAGCTTCTGGCAAGTGGTCTAATTCGCCATCAATGATCATATTAAATCCTTTGATGGTGTCTTTAATGTCTACTAAAACTCCTTTTAATCCTGTAAACTGTTCTGCTACGTGAAAAGGTTGTGATAAGAAACGTTGTACACGACGCGCACGAGATACAGAAAGTTTATCTTCTTCTGATAATTCTTCCATACCAAGAATGGCGATAATATCTTGTAATTGCTTGTATTTTTGTAAAATTTCTTTTACTCTTTGAGCACAATCATAGTGATCTTTTCCTAAAATTTCTGGTGTAAGGATTCTAGAAGTTGAATCTAATGGATCAACTGCTGGATAAATTCCTAACTCAGCAATTTTACGAGACAATACTGTTGTTGCATCAAGGTGAGCAAATGTTGTTGCTGGTGCTGGATCTGTTAAATCATCTGCAGGAACATAAACCGCTTGTACAGATGTAATTGAACCTTTTTTAGTTGATGTAATTCTTTCTTGCATGGCGCCCATTTCGGTAGCCAATGTTGGTTGGTAACCTACTGCAGATGGCATACGACCTAAAAGTGCCGAAACCTCTGAACCTGCTTGTGTAAAACGGAAAATATTGTCAACGAAGAAAAGTACGTCTTTACCTTGATCTGAACCTGCACCATCACGGAAATATTCTGCAATAGAAAGTCCAGAAAGTGCAACACGTGCTCTTGCTCCTGGTGGTTCGTTCATTTGTCCGAAAACGAAAGTAGCTTTAGATTCTCTCATTCCTAGTTTATCAACTTTAGATAAATCCCAACCTCCATTTTCCATAGAGTGCATAAATTCATCTCCGTATTTTATAATTCCTGACTCTAACATCTCACGAAGTAAGTCATTTCCTTCACGTGTTCTTTCTCCTACTCCTGCGAATACTGAAAGTCCACCGTGACCTTTTGCAATATTGTTAATTAATTCTTGAATTAATACTGTTTTACCAACTCCAGCACCACCAAACAATCCAATTTTTCCACCTTTAGAATAAGGTTCAATTAAATCGATTACTTTGATACCTGTGAATAAAACTTCTGATGAAGTTGCTAAATCTTCAAATCTTGGTGCTTGACGGTGAATTGACATTCCGTTTTCGCCTGTTTTTGGTAAATCTCCTAAACCATCAATTGCGTCTCCAATTACGTTGAATAAACGTCCGTAAACGTCGGCTCCAATTGGCATTTGAATTGGGTTTCCAGTTGCAAGAACATCTGTACCACGACTTAAACCATCAGTAGAATCCATAGAAATTGTACGTACAGTGTCTTCTCCAACGTGCGATTGCACTTCAAGAATTAATTTAGTACCGTCTTTTTTTATGATTTCTAATGAATCGTAAATTTTTGGTAATTCAGCATCTTTACTGTTGAAAACTACATCAACTACTGGTCCGATGATTTGAGAAACTTTTCCTATTGCTTTTGACATTGCTTATGTATTTA
>JAYVKR010000106.1:0-2687 GCA_043768185.1 Flavobacterium sp. | reverse complement strand
GTCCGTTATTGAAGCGATTCAAAACGCCATGTTTGATAAAAAAGCGCATGAATACCAAAGTTATCAAGGCTTGCCCGAATTGCGACAAGGGTTTGCTGATTTCTACAAAACGCATTTCAATGTGGATTTAGATTTCAATTCGGAAATCCTGCCTTTAATGGGTTCCAAAGAGGGAATCATGCATATTTCATTGGCTTTTTTAAATGAAGGTGACGAAGTTTTAATTCCCAATCCTGGTTATCCAACGTATGCTTCTGTTACCGAATTGGTTCAGGCGAAAGCTGTTTTTTATGATTTAAAAGAAGAAACGAATTGGTTTCCAGATTTTGAAAAATTAGAACAACTAAATTTGTCTAAAGTAAAACTAATGTGGGTTTCCTATCCGCACATGCCAACTGGAGCAAACGGAAATTTAGAAGTTTTTAAAAAATTAATTGCCTTCGGAAAGAAGCATACTATTTTAATTGTAAATGACAATCCGTACAGCTTTGTTTTAAACGAAAATCTAATTTCTATTTTACAAGTTAAAGGTGCAAAAGATATAGCTTTAGAATTAAATTCGTTATCCAAAACCTTTAATATGGCTGGTTGGCGAGTTGGAATGGTATTAGGAAATACAACATTATTAGAAGCAATTTTAAAAGTAAAAAGTAATATGGACAGCGGCATGTTTTACGGAATTCAAAAAGGTGCAATTGTCGCTTTACAATTAGGAAAAAACTGGTTTGATAGTCAGAACGAAATTTACACAAAACGTAGAAATTTAATTTTCAAATTAGCTTCAAAAATGCATTGTACCTTTGATAAAAACTGTGTTGGATTATTTGTTTGGGCAAAATTGCCTGCGGAAATAAAATCTGCGGAAGCATTTATAGATAATTTATTACTAGAAAAACATTTATTTATAACACCAGGAACAATTTTTGGAAGTAATGGCGAAGGTTACATAAGGTTTTCACTATGTGTTACAGAAGAGAAAATTCTTGAAGCTATAAAGAGGATTTGAAAATTCAATTGCAATTGCAAAAATCATTATAAATATCAAAATTCAATATCAATTACAAAAATCAATTTCAAAATTCAATGTCAATATCAATTGCAAAAAAATGTCAATATCAATTATTAAATAACAATATAGAACTGCAATGTCAAACTGAGCTTGTCGAAGTACTTTAAAAAATTCAAATATTAATTGCAAAAAAATGTTAATATTAATTACTAAATAACAATATAGAACTGCAATGTCACACTGAGCTTGTCGAAGTGCTTTAAAAAATTTAAATAAAAACTAAAACCTTAATGAATCTTACTATCTTAATGGTTTAAACAAATAAAAAAATGAACATAACAACAGAAAATAAAAAATGGTTAGAAGATTTTAATCTAACACATCCATTAGTAATCGCTGGACCTTGCAGCGCAGAAACCGAAGAACAAGTTTTAAAAATTGCTCACGAATTAAAAAATTCTGACGTATCTATTTTTCGTGCAGGAATTTGGAAACCAAGAACGCGACCTGGAGGATTTGAAGGAGTTGGCGCAATCGGATTAAAATGGTTGCAAAAAGCCAAAGCCGAAACTGGATTGTTAATGGCAACAGAAGTAGCAAATGCTGCTCACGTAAAACTAGCTTTACAACACGATATTGACGTTTTATGGATTGGAGCACGAACCACTGTAAACCCTTTTGCAGTTCAAGAAATTGCAGATGCTTTGCAAAATACAGACAAAATTGTATTGGTAAAAAATCCAGTAAATCCAGATTTAGCTTTGTGGATTGGTGGTGTAGAACGTTTGTACAATGCTGGAATTAAAAAATTAGGTGTAATTCACAGAGGATTTTCAACTTATGAAAAAACTAAATATAGAAATATTCCAGAATGGCAAATTGCAATTGAGTTGCAAAGTCGTTTTCCAGATTTACCTTTAATTTGCGATCCATCTCATATTACTGGACGACGAGATATGATTCAAGAAGTTTCGCAACAAGCGCTAGATTTAAACTATGATGGATTAATTATTGAAACACATATTGATCCAGACAATGCTTGGAGTGATGCAGCACAACAAGTTACACCAAAGGTTTTGAAACAAATTTTTGAAAATTTAAAAGTTAAAAAAACAACAGTTGAAGAAGATGGTTACAATACAGAAATGATAAAATTACGTGCCAATATTGACGTTGCTGATAGTAAACTTTTAGAAATTTTGGGCAACAGAATGAAAGTGGCAGAGCAAATTGGTGCCTTAAAAAAAGAAAAGAATGTAGCTGTTTTACAAAATAAACGTTGGAACGAAATTTTGGGAAAAATGATTCTAGATGGCGATGAACGTGGCTTGAGCGAAGAATTTATTTTAAAAATATTTAAAGCCATTCACCAAGAAAGTATAAGTCATCAAGAGAAAATTATAAATAGTTAATTGTAAGAAATTAAATTTTGGAATAATTTTTGTAATATTGCACTCATTAAAAAATTTATAAACGCAAAATTTTTATTAAGTATAAAAAAAATTATTTTATTATTAGCAATTGTTTTTGGTCTAAACAATGCTATGGCTCAGGTTGATTTAATTACAAAACACGATGGTGAAGTTGTAAAAGGAAAAGTTATTAAGCTAGAAGAATTTACTATTGTTTTTAAATATGACGGAGAAGATGCCGAAAATACAATAAGTAAATATGCAGT
>JAYVKR010000105.1:0-2041 GCA_043768185.1 Flavobacterium sp. | reverse complement strand
TGGAAATAAATAAGATTAAACATCAAAATTTCAAACTAAATTAGTAATTTTGAGCATAACCAAAAAGACCATTTGTTGCATTAAGGTCTTGAATCCACCCCTTATCTTTTAAATCATGAAACAATTCCTCACCTATTTCTTTATTCTAAATTTTTTATTACTAAATGCCCAAAATCAAAAAGGAGCAAACAGAAGAGATTCAATTTGTGTGACAATGAAAGAGTTATTATTAAATCCAAAAAACTATGAAAACAAATTTATTGCAGTTTCAGGATTTGTAATTTTAGAAAAAAACGGAACTAGTCTTATATTTATATCTAAAAATGATTATCGATATAATCTTTTTGCCAATTCAATCCTGTTATCATTCTTTTTTGAAAGTAGTACATATTTTAAAATTTCAGCATTTAATAAAACTTTTGCAACAATTGTAGGACGATATAATAATGGAGATTTGACCATAAAGAATAGAGATTTGGGAACAAAGTATAAAGTTAAAAATGGAATGATATCCGATATAAATGTTTACGCTAAATGAAGTACTTTTGCTAACAACGTGTAGCAACAATTGCTCGTCTGTTGCTAGTGGAAAATATATTTTCCGTAACTTCGTTTAACGGTAGTGGAAATGTTAGCGTTTCAAAAGTCGCAACAGATTGCTACACGCCGAACGTTATAGGCAAGTTTTTTTACTCAAATAGTTTTCTTATCTTTATAAAAAATATTTGTTGTTTTTATGAATTTATTAGAAAAATATGTAGAAGATAACCTACCTGATGAATTAAATCTTGCCAAGACCACTTTTGGTCATTTATCAATTGGACTAAACGACCATGAAAAAGCATTAGTTTACAAATATACAGATGATGGTTACAAAATAAATTCAGCTTTGATTAGTTCAAAAGGTTTAGATTTTAATGACTATGGAATATTTCTATTGCATACAATTAACAAACTTCCAAACTACACAGGAATTGTATATAGAAAAGTATATCTATCTCCAAGTGAACTTGCTAAATATTTAGATGCAAAATTAAGTCAGCTACCAATACAAGAGCATTTTTTTATTTCAGCTTCAAAGTTTATCAGCTTGGCACTATTTTGGAAAGGATTAACAACATTTAAACCTAACTGTTTATTTGTTATTTTTACAAGAACAGGAAAAGAAATTGAGTTACTTTCAAAATATAATGATGAAAAAGAAGTTTTATTAATACCAAATAGTAATTTTACAGTTTTAGACGTACAAATAGAACCAAGTTTTATTCAAATAACAATGGAACAATTATGAAAACAATTGAAAAAATTAGCAAACAAGATATAACCGAAATCACTAATGTTATAAGTGATTTAATTAGCTATTCTATAGAACAAAATGCTTTCTTAAATGTTTTCTCAACTTTTTTAGAAAACTCTATTCATACATCCAATTTTAAATCTCAAAAAACAAGATTGGATGTGATCATTTTTTTAGATAAAGTTAATAGATACAAGGAATTCAAAATGATTCAAGATGGAGAATTAAAAATTAAGGATTTAGAGAAAGCTGCTTCAAGATTTGGTCGTAAAGCTCAATCCGGTTTTGAAACAAGCATAGATTAAACCTGCCTATAACATCGGTTACATTCAATTGCTCGTCTGTTGCTAGTGGAAAAATAATTTTCATAACTTCGCATTTCCAAAGTGGAAAATACTCGGTTTCATGAGTCGCAACTGAAATGTAGCCGAGGGACGTTAGCAAAGAGCATAGTTTTGCGCAACAGAAAACTCAATTAAATTGAGTTTGTAAAATCCAAAACGAAAACTTGGCGTGGAAATTTTCCGAACAAAATTTATCAAAATGGAATGTGAAATATTACGCGGAAAAAATGTTGTTGTTTTAGATTGCGTGGAATTTGATTCCGCAAATTTTTACAACAAAACGCAATAAATGCCCATTTGCTAACAACGGCTAGCGAATATTGCTCGTCTATTGCTAGTGGAAAAAATAATTTTCATAACTTCGCTTAACGGTAATGGAAGTGTCAGCGTTTCAAAAGTC
>JAYVKR010000104.1:0-11213 GCA_043768185.1 Flavobacterium sp. | reverse complement strand
ACGTACAAGTATAAGTATAATGGAAAGGAACTGCAGGATGAACTAGGGTTGAATGTTTATGATTATGGCGCACGAAATTATATGCCAGATATTGGTCGTTGGGGAAATATTGATCCGTTGTCGGAAAAAATGAGAAGATGGTCTCCTTATAATTATGCCTTTGACAATCCTATATTTTTTATTGACCCAGATGGAATGCAAGCAACTTCAGGTGAAGATCCAAAAAAAGCAAAATATGAATCATTACCAGCATCTTCAAAAGTAGAATTAAAAAATGATGTTAGTAAACTAATTAAAAGTGAGGTAAAAAAATTAGATGCAAATGCCGTACTAGACGGTAGAGGTTTAGATGAAGCAACAAACCCCAAACTCGCTGATAATTTAGTTAAAGAAGCTAGTTCTTCTGGAGGTGATGCTAGCGATAATACAGAATTTGTAGATTTTTTTGCAGACGATCAAATTTCTGTCACAATTAGTACAGAGTACGATGCAAATTCATTAGAAGAAGTTCGTCCGGATTTTAGAGGTGAAAATAATTCAAACTCTGCTGAGAGTAAAACCGACAATAAAACTACAACAACAGTTGAAGGAAGTCTAGAAGCAACAGCTGGAGGTAAAGTGAAAGGTGTTGGTGTTGAAGGTAAAGCTTCTGTAGGAGCTTCAAAAGTATGGGAGCAAGGTAAAACAAATACAAATTCTCATACCATTGGTACAAATGAAAGTGGGGTTAAAACTTATATTTATAATGCAACAATTAAAGTAAATATATCAGTTACAGTTGACGGTGAAACGTCAACCAATACACTATATCAAAAAACGGCTATTACTTCTCCAATTAAATTAAAATAACATGAAAGAAAATAATTATTTAAGACCAAAGATTTATTTTTTGATATTTATAATAGCTTACGTTTTTGGATGGATAATGAAAAAAACAGAAATTGTAATTATTATTGAAAACAGAGAAATACGAAAACAAATATTCAATTATGGTGTATTCGGATTAATTTTAGCAATTGGTTTTGCAATAACTTTAATCTATGATATTTACAACTTAAGAAATACCCACAAGTGAAGGTTATGTAAATTTTGTTATAGATCCAGTTATTGAAGACAAAGGAAAATTCAGTTACGTTTACAATTACACAGATCATTTGGGCAACATTAGATTAAGTTATGCCTTAAACCCAGTAGGTAATGCACTAACCATAGTAGAAGAAAACCATTATTACCCATTTGGATTAAAACACGCTAATTACAACTCTGGTAAACAAATTTTTGAAATAGAAATAGCAGAATTAAAACTAAAACCGTCACCACCTTATTTTAGAAATGGGAATAATTATAAGTACAATGGTAAAGAGTTGCAAGAGGAGTTAGGACTTAATATTTATGATTATGGCGCAAGGAATTATATGCCAGATATTGGTCGTTGGGGAAATATAGATCCGTTGGCGGAGATTTCTCCTAATAAAACTCTTTACAATTTTGTTAGTAATAATCCAATTAATAGAGTTGATCCAAGAGGTTTGACTGATTATAAAGTTAATGGTGAAGTTCAAACTATTAATGATGGGCATAATGATGTTACTATGAATGTATCACAAAAACAATTTGATAGGCTTCAAAAAAAGTTTGATAAAGGAGCTTCAGGTTATGAAAGAATGATGAATAGAATTTCTGATAAAAATGGGTTTATAACGTCAAGTATGTATACGGATAGTAGTTCTTCATCAGGCATTGGTTTTTCATTTACTAAACATAATGCAGGTAGCGGTACTTATGGTCAGTGGTCAATTGAACATAATAATCAAACTTATGCAAAAGTAGAACATTTTGAAAGAGCTTTTATGTCTGGTTTAGAAGGTATGACTGGTCAATTTGGTAATATTAATCTTGGAAGTAATGGTAGTTCTTATTTTAGACAAAGTTCAGGTTCTATTTTTAGAGGAAATCAATATGTTAGTGTTACTTCGGCTGCTTCAAAATATAGTGGTTTAACTAAGTTTTCTAAATGGGGCGGTTTAGCAACAGGTGTAGCTTTAGGAGGTTATGAAGTTTATCAAGGCGTTCAACAAGATGGAGGAACTTACGGTTATAATGCACAAGTACAAACTGTAGGAGCTTTAGGAGCTTTAGGAGCTGGTGCATTAGGCGCTGATATTGGTGCAAAAATAGGTGCTGGTGTTGGAGTTTGGTTTGGAGGTGTTGGAGCTGTTCCTGGTGCTATAATTGGAGGAATTATAGGTGGAGGTTTTGGTGCTTGGAGTGGAGATTATTTTGGCGAAGCAGCAGCAAAAACAGTAATTAAATAAAACCTATATATTATGAAGAGCGTTTTATTATTTTGGCAAAAATTACATTATAATGTTTATAGATTTCACCTTTTTATTAGTGTAAAAATTATTGGATTGCCTTTTGATTTATTATTAAATAATAAATATGTTGTCGGATTATATAAAAAGCGAGGTGTAGAAAATCCATCGGCTTTAGTTAGAAGGGCTACAACAAGACCAGATGTTGGTCCAGTCAATTGGAAAACTGATGGTAGCATGATACTTCTAATCGGACTTATTGTTTTATCATTGTTAAATTTTATTACTGCAATAGTTGGTCATATGATATGGGCTAATTGGTCATTTCTAATTTATTTGATAATAATTGGTGTTCCTTCAATTTTAATAAATTACTTTAGCTTGTGGAAGGAAGATAAATATTTAAATTATTACAAACAATTTCAAAAAGAATCAAAAAAAGAACATTTAAAATGGGCTTTGTTTAGTTTATTTACGATTATTCTAATAATATTAGTTTTAATAATCAGTTTTATGTTAATGATAAATAGTATAAACAGGTAATTTTTCATAGTTAGTGATACAACAATTATTAATGTTAATGTATTTTAAATCAATAAAAAATGTAAATTTAAGAAAAAATGCAACAGGAAGAAAAGTTAAAAAAGTGGTAACTGAAACCCAAATAAATACAACAACTGTAACAGATTAACGAAGCTCTGCGATGGTCTCTGACCTCGTAGTATAATTTACAAAACCACATTTAAAAGTGTGGTTTTTTTATTGCTCTAATTGTTGAATTTTTCTTCTTGGAAATAAAGGCATCGAGAAAGGTTTTTACAAGATGTTTTTCATCAGAGTTTAGTTTTTCAACTTCTTGAAACTGTTTTATAAAATGCAAAAACCTCGAATTGCACTTCGAGGTTTTTTAGTTCAAATGGTATTAGTATTATGGCATCTATCTTTTCAATGTAAAATGGGCTTTAAATTCTTTAGATTTACCATTCTTTAAATATGAAATAGTAAACCAATAATCATCACTTATTAACAGTTGGTTGTTATACATTCCGTCCCAACCTTGACCAGACGGTTTTATTTGTTTTAATAACTTTCCGTATCGGTCATAAATATATATAGTTGCAAATTGCTGTTCAGATAAATCTACAATGTTCCAAGTTTCATTAAAACCATCGCCATTTGGGGTAAAATATTTTGGATAATTAACTACAATCGCTTCTACAGTAGTTATTCCACATCCATTTTTATCGCGCACAGTTATTGTATGAATTCCAGAAAAAACATGATCAAATAGTGGACTGTCTTGAAATTGTCCTTCATCTAATTGATATTCATAATCGCCACCAGTTCCAGTTACTTCAATAGTTACAACTTGATTATTGGCAAAATCTTCATTAATTGTATACGCTATAATCGCTGGTTCAGAGGCATTTGCCGTAGCAAAAACTTCTTCAGAAACACAACCAGTACTAGTATTTGTAGCAATTACACTAAAAGTTCCAGCAACAGTAGTTTGATAATTCGCGCCAGTTCCAACTTGATTTCCTGTAGCATCAAACCATTGAAATGTATGATTAGAACTTGACAATCCAGACATAAAAGTATACGGATTTAATAAGGTATTGGTTTTACTATCAATACACACAATTCCATCTTTTGGAGTTGGTTGAGGTAATTTGTTTACAATTATTGAAATAGATTTTACATCATAACAATTTGGAGCTAAACTGTTACTAACTCTACCAAATGCTGTTGCAGAAGTTGTATTTAAAATAACATTTACATTGGCATTAGCATCTTGAGAAGTAGCAAAATAAGTAATGCTAAATTCACTTCCTGTTTGATTTCCTAAGATAGTTGCATTTAATTGTGTCAAATTAAAAGCTGTAATTCCATCGTTTGTTCCATCTTCATCGCAAACGGTTCTCATAATTATTGGAACTGAATTTGCAATTGGAGTATCAATAATGGTTACATCAAACTGAGTTTCATCAGAACAATTAGGATTAAATCCTGAATTTGCAAATACATAAATAGTTTTATTAGTAGCAATTGAACTTCCTTGAGCAATTATTCCACCAGTTCCGTTTGCGCCATTATAATAGTTTCCTACAGATAAAGTTGGTAAAATATAACTTTCACAAATTGTAACATCTTGCAATTGTTCTACATTAAAAATGGTTACATTAAATTGTTTTTCGTTAAAGCAATTTGGCGTTGTAGCAGTTTCGGCATAAACATACAAAGTTTGATTTGTAGTTAAAACGGTTCCTGCTAAAATCTCAGCTCCAATTCCACCACTTTGAGAATAATATTTCCCAACTGTTAAATTTGGTAAAGTGTATGAATTACATACAGTTACGTTTGGAATACTAGTTATAATTGGCGTTAGATTAATAGTTACTGTAAAACTACTTTCGTTGGTACAATTAATTCGTTCTCCAGATTCTATAAAAATATAAATTGTTTGAGTAGAAGTTATAGTTGTTCCAGCAGCAATTTGAGTTCCAGTTCCAAATGGACCATTTGGTTGCGTATAGTATTTATTGCTTCCAGTTAAAGCTGGCAAAATATAACTATCACAATGAGTTTCGTTTGCCACAACTTGAGCAGCAATTGTAAAAATATTTAATTGAAAATTGGTTTCATTCACACATCCATTTGCCACAGCATAAATATAAACTAATTGCGAAGTTGTTAAAACAGTTCCACCATTATACATCGTTCCTGTTCCGTTTGGTGCTGTAAAATAATTTCCATTTACTAAATTTGTTAATGTATACGAATGACACGCATCGATTTCTGATCTAGAATCTATAAATGGAGGTAAATTTACAGTTACGTCAAATGTTATTTCGTTTTCACATCCATTATTATCATTCAAATAAATATAAATGGTTTGAGATGAATTTATAACATTTCCTGCGAATAATGCTGTTCCTGTTCCGCCTGAAGCTGTAAAATAATTTCCAATTGTAATAGTAGGTAAGACATAATTTTCGCAAGCAACAGTAATTGATGGAACTTGAATAACAGGTAATTTTATGGTTACTGTAAAGTTATAATTATCGGTACAATTGGGCTGCGATTGCGTTACTGCATATACATAAATTGTTTGCGTAGTATTAATAATTGTTCCTGCAGCAATTGAAGTTCCAGTTCCCATTGGTCCAGTAAAATAATTTCCTACTACAAGTTGAGGTAAAACATATTGTGCACATTCTGTTACAGATGTTGGAAAATCAATTCCAATTACAACTTGAAAACTAGATTCGCTAACACAATTGGCAGTTTGACCAAAAATATAAACCGTTTGCGAGGTATTTAAGACAGTTCCAACAGGTATTTGATTTCCAGTTCCACCAGCAGCAGTATAATAATTTCCAAACGATAATGGTTGTAAAGTGTATGATGTACAATCAAATGCATTTGGCAAAATCGGTACCTCTTGAGATTGTAAAATACCAACTGTAAAAGATAAATCTAAAACACAAAATGGAGGAAGTATAGATTTAAAATAAAAATATATGGTTTGATTAGTAGTAATTTCTGTTCCGCCAGGAATCATTGTTCCAGTTCCACCAGCTTGAGTAAAATAATTGCCAAACTCTAAAACTGGTAAAGTATAACTGTCACAATACACTCCAGAACTCAATGTAAATTCATTCGGAATAATAATTGTTACATTAAAACTACTTTCATTTGGGCATGAAGGCGTGGTTGTGGTTGTATTATAAATATAAATTAATTGAGAAACTGTTATAACATCTCCAGCAAACAATGGAGTTCCAGATCCATTTGATCCTGTAAAATAATTTCCATTAATAAGCGGTTGCAACGTATAACTATCACAAGTAACAACGTCTTCAAGAGAATCTACTAATGGTAAAGGAGAAACTGTTATTTTTGCTGTAGTAACATTAAAACAAGTAACATCGTCATTTAATTGAACTCTTACATAAATTGTTGCGCCAGAACTTGTATAATCATTTGGTAACGGATTATTTCCAGCATTTGCATCGGCAAGTGTTGCATAATAAATTACGTTGTAAAGTTGCATATTTTGACCATTTAAAACTTGAATATTTAAATTATCTAATGTAAAAGTCGCTTCACTTGAAACTACATTATTAGAACATTTTATATAGTCATTTGGTTCATTTGCAATTGGTGTATTTGTTGTTAACAAAGAAAAAGTTTTAATAATAAAACATCCTGTTGAAGAATTTACAATGCGCACATAAATTACAGTATTTGGTGCGCTAGAATAATTTAATGGTAAAGCATTTGTATTATTTGAAGCATCAGCATCCGATAAATGGTACGATAAAGCATATTGCGGATTTGCACCTGCATTTATTAATATTGAATTTTTAGATAAATCATAAGTATAATTACTTGCTCCAGTATTGCATTTGTAAATATCTTTTGGATCATTTGTTGTAAATGAAGGCAAAAATTCTACAACTATTGCATCAGTTACAGATTGACAAGGCGTAGTTGTATTTAAATAAGTTAATTCATAGTTTCCAGAATCAGAAACTAATAGTGTTGGTCCTGTTTCTCCAACAAGTTCAACGCCATTTTTTTTCCAAATAAAACTATAATTTAATGGATTTAAACCAGAATCTAATAAAGTAGTTTGATTGAAACAAACTGCAGTATTTTTTGCAATTGTTAAATCGTCTCCTAAAACTTCTTGACCAATATTAAAACTATTTGAAGATAAGAAAATTGCCGAATCTGATTGAAAATCACTTCTATCTGCAATAACAATTTTAATTTTATAAAGAATATTTGGTGTTAAAACTGCCGATGCATTTAATAGTTTAGTTTGACCATTAAAGTTGGTTGCAGAATTAGCAGCATTAGAACCACCATTAAAAGAGCCAAAATATTGCGAATTAGCTGAAGGACAATTAGAATTATATAAAAAATCTCTAATAGTTACTACAGATATTGGTGTGTTTGTACCAGGAACAACTGCTAAATTTGTTGTAACTCCTGTAGTTGTATTTGTCAATAAAAAGGCAAATGCATCAGAAAACTGACACTGAAAATTTCCATATTCTTCTGATGCAAAAAGAAAATCAAAATCGAAATGAGACGATAATGGCACAAAATTAAATTCTAAAACTGTAGCATTTGCAGAAGTCATTGTAATTCCAGATGCTGCCAATGTGGCTTCTAGAGTTGCGTCTCCAGTCCAAGCAGCATTTCCACCAGAAAGATTGGTAGTATTAGGTCCAATAGATTGATTTACATTTCCAGTAGTTAAAATTACGCCACTTTGCATAGGAAAATTGGGATTGGTATTTTCAAAATATCCAATTCCGTTAGTAGAGCCAAAATTAGTTCCTGTGCGCCAAGTAATATTAGTTGCATTAATACAAGGTGAGTTAATTAACACGTTGTTAACTAGTTGAGGCACTGTATAGGTTGTTGTATTAACCGAAATACTTTGGGAGTAAAACGATAGAGTAACAAAACAGATTAGTAAGGTTAAAATCTTTTTCATTTAATATGCGTGATTTGACATTACAAGATTATAATAAATATCGTTTAAATGCAAATAAAATCGTTTAAATACATATATTTTGTTTAAAAATATTTATAATCTTACATATTATTGATTTTTTTATCAAATATTTATTTTATAAATCATTATCATTTGTAATTCGATACTTTTTTTCTAATTAAAATATATCTTTGCATTCTTAAAAACTATACAATGTCACTACAAGAAATTTTAAATCCAAGTATTAAAAAAGCGGTTAATCAACTTTTCGAAATCAGTATCGAAAAAGTAGAATTTCAAGCTACAAGGAAAGATTTTGAAGGTGATATTACTGTAGTAATTTTTCCATTATTAAAATTAATTAAAGGAAATCCAGCCGAAATTGGTTCTAAAATTGGAACTTATTTAGTAGAAAACGTAAACCAAGTTGTAAAATTTAATGTCGTTGCCGGATTTTTAAATATTGTAATTTCAGATGAATATTACATTACTTTTTTTAATGAAATTAAAGACAATAAAGAGTTTGGAAAACGCACTGCTGTAGCAAATGATAAAGCGATTATGGTAGAATATTCTTCGCCAAACACCAATAAACCTTTGCATCTAGGTCATGTTAGAAATAATTTATTAGGATATTCTGTAGCCGAAATTTTAAAAGCATCTGGTAAAAAAGTATACAAAACTCAAATCATTAACGATAGAGGAATTCATATTTGTAAATCGATGTTGGCATGGCAAAAATTTGGAAACGATCAAACTCCAGAAAATTCTGGTTTGAAAGGTGACAAATTGGTTGGAAATTTTTATGTAGCATTTAACACTAAATATAATGAAGAAGTTGAAACTTTAATTTCTAATGGTAAAACCGAAGAAGAAGCTAAAAAGCAAGCTCCAATTATTTTAGAAGCACAACAAATGTTGCTAGATTGGGAAGCAGGTAAACCAGAAATTATTGAACTTTGGAAAAAAATGAACCAATGGGTTTACGATGGTTTTGCAACAACTTATAAAAATTTAGGAGTAAATTTCGATTCCTATTATTTTGAAAGCAATACCTATTTATTAGGAAAAGAAGTAGTTCAACTGGGATTAGAAAAAGGTGTTTTTGAAAAAGATGCCGATGGTTCTGTTTGGATAGATTTAACTAATGATGGTTTAGACAGAAAAATTGTGTTACGATCTGATGGAACTGCAGTTTATATGACACAAGATATTGGAACAGCAATTCAACGTGTAAAAGATTTTCCAGACGTTGGCGGAATGGTTTACACTGTTGGAAACGAGCAAGATTATCATTTTAAAGTGTTGTTTTTAATTTTGAAAAAACTAGGGTTTAATTGGGCAGAAAGTTTGTATCATCTTTCTTATGGAATGGTAGAATTGCCTTCGGGCAGAATGAAATCTCGTGAAGGAACTGTTGTAGATGCTGACGATTTAATGCAAGAAATGACAGAAACTGCAGGAAAAATTGCATCAGAATTAGGTAAATTAGAAGGTTATTCTAACGATGAAAAAGAAAAATTATACACAACTATTGGACTTGGAGCATTAAAATATTACATCTTAAAAGTAGATCCAAAAAAACAAATTCTTTTTAATCCAGAAGAATCTGTAGATTTTGCAGGAAATACTGGACCGTTTATTCAATACACATTTGCCAGAATTCAATCTATTTTGCGTAAAGCTAATTTTGATTTTGTCACATTGAGCGCAGTCGAAATGTTGCATGTAAAAGAAAAAGAATTAATAAAACAACTATCACTTTTTCCAGAAGTTATACAAAGTGCTGCTCACAATCACAGTCCAGCTTTAGTTGCCAATTATACTTATGATTTGGTTAAAGAATACAATTCTTTTTATCAAACTGTTTCTATTCTTGGCGAAGAAAATCACGATAAAAAAGTATTTAGAGTACAACTTTCTCAAAAAGTTGCCGATACTATAAAATTGGCTTTTTCTTTACTTGGAATTGAAGTTCCAGAGCGAATGTAAAAAAAAAGGTTGCTAATTAATTTTTAGCAACCTTTTTTGAGATAAATTTTACTTCTTAACTTCTAGTAAAAAGTTAATTCCAATTTTAATGTCTTCGGCAATTTTATTTTTTACCAAACTTGGTATTGCAATAGAATAATCTTTGGCTTTTACATTAAAATTGCTTGTTGCCACAACTTTTCCCTCTTTTAAAGACAAATATATTTTGGTTTTAACTTTTTTAGTTACGCCATGAAGTGTTAAATCGCCTTCTAAATCGTAAGCCGTTTTAGTAGAAGTAATTTTAGTTGCATCATAATTTACTACTTTTCCTTTAAAAGATGCTTTAGGAAATTTAGACGATTCTATATAATTTTCATTAAAATGTTCTTCCATCAATGGCACTTTAAATTTGAATTCTTTAACCAATCCTAAAACTACAAATTCTCCAGTTTTTTGATCAAAAATACAAGATGCCGATTTGTTTATTGCTGCAATTTCTTCAAACGATGGCATAGATGCTTCAAATTTTATTTCGCCGTTTCTAGTCATCATTTTTTGAGAAAAAACAGAGTGAACAAATGCAACACTAAAAACTAAAATTAAATACTTTTTCATAATATTTTATTGATTTATATATCCGTTAGTTGCCCATAATTTAATTAAATCTATCGTACCTTGATCCATTCTTCCTGTTTGTGGCATTACATTTCCACAAGATTGTGTGTCAATTCTACAGATAACATTTCCGTTTTGGGTTGCTTCTTTTACTTGTGCATAAGTTTCTAAAGTTGGAAATTCATTGCCAGTTACATGACAACTTAAACATTTATTACTTACAATTGGAGCAACATTGGCAACATAAGTTGGGTTTAAAACTTTAGCTCCAATTTCGTCATAGGTTTTGCTTTCGCAAGACGCAAATAGTAATGCTAAAGATAGCAATACAAGTAGTTTAATATTTTTCATAGCATTGATATTTTAAAAAACTCGGTATAAATTAAATCCAAAATAAACTTTTCCTTTTGTCCAATCGCCATTAGCATTTGTAAAAACCGAAATATCATTCATTGGCTGACTGTTAGAAAAAACCAATTGAAAAACGTGACCTCCAGTTTCTATATCTAGCCCAAGCGTTAACGGATTACTATTTAATGTATCTTCTTTTGGAACTTTCAATCTGGCTGCATATTCTAAATTAATACTCATTCTTTTTGTAATTTTATATCTTCCGCCAGCACCAAGTAAAAATGTACTTTTTAAATCTGATGTAGCTTCGTACAAATTTTTATGAACATAAATAGAGGCAACTTGAGCTGAAAAAATTTCTGAAAACTTTCTAGAAATTAGTAGTTGAGTAGAATAAGCCATTCGTTGAGAAAATTCTAAATTTGGATAAATATCTTTACTCA
>JAYVKR010000103.1:0-14920 GCA_043768185.1 Flavobacterium sp. | reverse complement strand
ATAATTGCAATTTTAATGACGCCATTAATTTATTTAGGTCATAATATTATTGATAAGTATATGAAAAGTGAATAACCTATGGAAAACAAAATACGCTGTTCTTGGTGCGAAAAAGACGATTTATATAGAAAATACCACGATGAAGAATGGGGAAAACCTGTTTATGATGATGCTAAATTATTTGAATTTTTAATTCTAGAAACCTTTCAAGCAGGATTAAGTTGGTATACAATTTTATGCAAAAGAGAAAATTTTAGAAAAGCATTTCACAATTTTGATTATAAAACTATTGCCAATTATAAAGAAGAAAAAGTTCAAGAATTACTGTTAGATGCCGGAATTATAAGAAATCAATTAAAAATAAGAGCTACAATTTCTAATGCAATTGCTTTTATAAAAGTACAAGAAGAATTTGGAAGTTTCTCTACCTACATTTGGAAATTCACTAACGGTAAACCATTAGAAAATAAAAGAAAATCATTAAAAGATGTTCCGTCAACAACACCACTATCTGACGAAATTAGTAAAGATTTAAAAAAACGTGGTTTTAAGTTTGTAGGTTCAACTGTTGTGTATGCACACATGCAAGCAACAGGAATGGTAAACGATCATGTGCAAGATTGTTTTACGCAACAGTAATTATTTTAAAATCTCCATAAATTCATTTCTAGAAATTTCAAATGCACCCAATTTTTCTAAATGATCATTATGAATTTGACAATCTAAAAGTTTATAATTATTTTCTTTTAAATATTTTATTAAACTTACAAATGCCACTTTACTAGCGTTTGGAACTATAGAAAACATACTTTCTCCACAAAAAACAGTACCTAAATCTATTCCGTACAATCCGCCAACAAGTTTATTGTTTTGCCAAACTTCTATAGATTTTGCTATTCCAGATTCGTGTAATTTAGAATATGATTTTATAATTTCATCTGTAATCCAAGTGCCATCTTGACTTTTGCGTTTTATGTTTTGACAATTTAAAATAACAGACTTAAAATTGGTGTTCATAGTAACCTTAAAACAATTTCGGTTTAAAATGTTACGCATGCTTTTAGAAACTTTATAAGTATCAGGATAAACCACCATACGTTTTGGCGGTGACCACCAAAGAATAGGTTCTTCACTATCAAACCACGGAAAAATTCCGTTTCTATAAGCCAACAACAATCTTGCCGACGACAAATCGCCACCAACTGCCAAAATTCCTTCTGGAGATGCTAATTCTACTGGCGGAAAAAATAAATCTTTAGATAAAAAATACATTTTAATTACAATTTCAAAAGTCAATTTCAACTTCAATTTCAAAAATCAATCTCAATCTCAAAAGTCAATTACAATCTCAAAATTCAATTTCAAAAATTTACACACTTTGTCATCCTGAGCGCAGTCGAAGGAACACATACAAAATCAATCTCAAAAATCAAAATCAATCTCATTCAAAATTCCAAACAAATCTCAAAATTCAAATTTTAAAATTCTAAACAAATTATGGTTTTGAAAATTGAAATTTAATAAATTGGAACTTATTTGGAATTTATAATTTGAGATTTGTTATTTATTAAAATGGCAAATCGTCGTGCTCTTCTTCTTTAAAATCGGTCGCAGGCGCAAATGCTTCTGCGCTTGGCATTGGCGGAACTGCTTGTCCTGCTGGAGTTTCTACAGCCAATCTTTCTACTTTCCAACCTTGAATATCGTTAAAATATTTAGTTTCACCTTGCGGACTAACCCATTCTCTTCCTCTTAAATTTACACCAACTTTTACAGCTTCGCCAACTTTAAAATTATTTAAAATATCACATTTATCTTGTACAAAATTAATACTTATAAATTGTGGATATTGCTCTTCTGTAGTAACCACCAACTCTCTTTTTTTAAATGAAGCACTCACTTGTTGCTCTGCATTTATTACTTTAATTTTTCCCGAAACTTCCATAATTATTCTTTTTTATTGTTTAGCTAAAAGTACTTTCCAAGCAGTTAGTACTTCATTTTTATCTATATATTCTTTGGCAAGTTGGTGTTTTTTTAGCTCATCATCAGCACTTAAAACACCTTTTACTTCAAAATTTTGTTTTACAAATATAGTAATTTCTTCTTCTGTAGGCAATGCTTCAACGTTACCTAATTTTCCTAAATCATTTCCGTTAAAAACGCTACTCTTTTTTACAAATTCTGGAATTGCATCAACACCAATTCCAAGAGTAGAAAGCGGTTTTTCAACCTCAAATAATCCAGCATTAGAACGAGAATACCAATTGCCACCTAGTCTAGAAACCAAATCTATTTTTACAGGATCAATTGTTCCATTTTCGTCAAGAACAGCTTGGTGAATGTGCATTTTTACAACCTCACAAATTATCATATTCCCAGCGCCACCTTCAGTTCCAAGCGCAATAATATCATTAACTTTACATTCCAATTGTACCGGACTTTCTGCCACACGAAACGGTTTTACAAAATGTGAATTAAGTGCAGTAAATCCAGCTTTTTCAAACTCATTTACTCCTTCAGGATAATCTGTACTAGACAGCGACATTTGCTGTACAATATCATAATTTACTACATTAATTACCACTTCTCTTGTAGCTTCGCAGTTAATTAAAGTATGTTTTATAGTGTTGTCTCGAACACGTCTTGCAGGCGAAAAAACCAAAATTGGAGGATTAGAACTAAAAATATTAAAAAAACTAAACGGAGACAAATTGGGTTTGCCATTCTTGTCCATAGTACTAGCAAATGCTATTGGTCTTGGCGCAATGGCACTTTGTAAATAACCTTGTAATTTGGCTGGAGTTAATTCTTTGGGATCAATTGTAATCATAAAAATACATTTCTACAAAGGTAAGAAATCAATTGCAATGTAAATTTCAAATTGCGTTTTCAATGTAAAATATTTTCAACAAATGGTTTGATAGTTATTGGGAGCAAATGGTTTGGGAATTTCTATTTGCCATTTTCCTGCCATACATTCCAATCTTTTTTTAATTACCTTGGGTTTTAAACCCAAGGCAATTAAAAAAAGGATTTCCATTGCTGTCAGGGCTAAATTATTTATGTGTTTTGTGAAATTAGATTTAGAATTCAAATTTATTGTAAACATAATTTTCAAACCATAACGGAATAGAATCCGAGTAAAATTTAAAAGCTTTTCCTTTATAAATTTCAGCTATCAATTCATATTTATCACCAGAATTATCAAAAATATATGCTCTATGAACAAGTTTAATTGCGTCAGACAAATTTTCTAAAGTTTTAAAATACCTTTTTTTAATTTTATCTTCATCAACATCGTGACCATCTTTTAAAACTCTATTTTTAACTCGTTCAATATTTTTTTCAAAATCATCTGTACAAATGAAATATAAATAGGTTTTGTACCCAAGCTTATTTGCATTATCAATTTCACTTAACTTAAATCTGTCACTCATAACAGTTTCATAAGTAAAATTTCTTTTTTCTATAAGTAACGAATGTCTAATAAAAGAAGCAACAAATGCAGCTTCATAACTATTTGTTGATTTGGAAGGATTAAGAATAAAATTATCTTTAATAATTAAATCTATTTTAAAACCTTCGCTTTTAGATTTAGTTTGTAAAGAAATACTAGAAGTTAATTTTTCAAAAACATCTAATTGTGTCTGCTCTAATTTTAAATTAAACTCTGTTAAATCTACAAATCCAACATTTTTTAATTTTTTTTCTATTATATCGGCATTTACAAAAAGACTAGAAACATATTCTTTACCAATTACATCATAAAGAGAACTTTTACCAGAACCATTTGGACCTGCGTAAATTCTAACTCTATTTTGACTTGACATAAAGAATTGTTCCTTTTTTAATGTTCAGTTGTCTTCTACTTAAAATAGATTTTACAAAAACTACATCTCCATTACTTTGTTCTTTAAAAACTTTATTGCCTTTGGTGTAAGTAAAAGTCAAACCCAAAACTCTATTTTCACGAATTGCTTTTTGTGCGGCTTTTTTACCAGCAGCAATTAAACTCGAAGTTTCTTTATCACCTCTAAAAATAACTTTTTGACTTTTATTTTCCATATTTTAAAACTTGAATTACAACAAATATAAAACAATTAGTAAAACATTTTACTAATTGTTTATTAAAATATTTTGGGGAAAATAAAAAATTTAATTAAAAAACGCGAACCAATTGTTACAAATTATAAAACATAAAGAATATCATTAAAAATATATAAACGCAACAGTTGTGTTTAATTAATCAAAATGTGTTAAAAAATCTCTTTTACATTTAAATTTAAAATCAATTATAACTAAAATGTCAGTTTGAGCTTGTCGAAAACACACAAACTAGGTTAAAATCATATCAATTTAAAAAACATTTTTCATTTAAATTTAAAATCAATTAAAACTAAATGTCAGTTTGAGCTTGTCGAAAACACACCGACTAGATTAGAATCATATCAATTAAAAAAAACATTTTACAACCTAAATTTATTCATAATTAAAACTAAAATGTTAGTTTGAGCTAAAGTATTTATGTCTTATGTAAAATAATTTTTCATTTAAATTTATTCACAATTAAAACTAAAATGTCAGTTTGAGCTTGTCGAAAACGTACAAACTAGGTTAAAACCATATCAATTTAAAAAACATTTTACAACCTAAATTTATTCACAATTAAAACTAAAATGTCAGTTTGAGCTTGTCGAAAACACACAAACAATATTTTAATTTTTAACAAAATTAAATTATACAATATACTATTTTAATTTTTTTTCACTCAATTACGGAAAACCGTAAAATAGTAGTATTTGTTCTTTTTACATTTGTCAAAATCAATTATTATTGTTTTAATTTATTATATTAGCAATTATAATAGACGTGATTATACTAATTTTAAGTTTTAAAACACGTAAAAAGGTTAGTGTAATAATGTAGTTGGGTGAAATTCTTTAGAACCGCAATAGAAACAACAACCCAGAAAAAAAACAGATATTTATGAGAACAATATTACTCTTACTTTTTTTAACGTGCTTTTCATTTAATGCATTAGCTCAATTTCCCGCAGAGAATGTTTATATTCTATTAAATACTGAAGTAGAAGTAGCGGTTAAGGAAAAATCACAACAACAATATGGTTATGACAGATTTTTTGTTGATGAAGGCTTGAAAACGAGATATATTTTGAAATCTGGACCAACACCATATGATAGTCTTGTAGGTAAGAAATTTAAAGTTATTGACATATTTGATTTTCAAAGGTATGGAGAACGAAAATATAAATTGAAACTTGAAAATCCAAAAATTGGAATTTTATATTATGATTATGACCCAACTATAAAACTTATTTATCCATTTACGTACTCAAAAGAAACAAATGAATATTGTTCCAAATTAACAAGGAGGATTGATAAATTTACTAACGAAGTAACAATTGATACACCACTTCTAAGTTCCATTTCATTCACTAAAGTAATTTCTAATAAAACATTCAAACTCTATATGTCTGTTACGCAGAAGGGAACAACATTGAATGTTGGCGAACATGGATTGACTATATTATTTTCAAATGGAAAAAAATTATCAAAACCTAATGCAAAGATTATTGTTGACCCAGGAAGTGAAGGTGGTTGGAATTATTCAGCTTTCATTCCTTTACTTCCAGCTGACATAAAATTACTTTCAGAAAATATCATAACAGACGTAAAACTTTATATCTATGATGGTTCTATTAACAACGGTTCAGAATTAAAAGACCTTTTAAGTTGCGTGATTAAAGCTAAATGACGATAAGAACTTCACCCAACAGCCGTTTCTCGCAATTGCGAATTTTGTGGTAAATTCACGTTTACATTTCGCAAGAAATATTATCTTAGGGATAAATAAACGGTTACAAAGCTCGAAAACTAGCCAAGTAGCTGAACGTTATGTGAAAGATATACTGAAAAAAATGAAAAATCGTATATTAAAAAAAATTATACAAATAGAATTGAAATAAAACCATAAATTAACAAAATGAAGAAAATTATTTTTTTAGTCCTAATCGGATTTAGTATTTCAACATCAGCACAATTAGCTGATACATTATTTATATCAAAATTAAATGATGCAGAATGGGTCAAAACAATTCCAAATTCTACAAAATTTAAGTATTTAAAATTTGCTGATGGATCAACTTTACAAATTGGCGATAAAATGTTATTGGGTAAGCCAAGCGGAACTAATACAACTAATCAACAAACACCAGGTCTTTTTGGTTCTACAAACCAAACCGTAAATAATTTTATGTATTTAATGTTAGGAAGAATGGGTAGCGCAATATTAAGTGGAATAACCTATTTACCAGAAGCGTTTAAAGGTAAAGAAGTAGAAATTGAAGATATAAAGTTTGCTAAAAATGGAAAAAAAGCAACAAACGCAGGTGTAATAGTTATATTTAATAATCCTGGAATGGACATTACTGTTTTGAATTTAGACTTTGCACTACAATATGGAGAATTAATAAATCCAAAAGCTTCGATGACTAGTGACCAAGCACTTGCGGAATTACAAAAAGCAAAAACTAAACTCGACTTGGGCGTAATTACTCAAGAAGAATATGAAAATATCAAAAAAGAATTAATGAAAGTTATTAAATAAATTCCAGCTTTTAATAGAGGTTTGGCGCAATTGGGGTTTTAGACAAACTTTAAAGCAGATCTTTTAATTTGCTTTTTAATAATTATTCAAAAGTTTAGCACTTTCAAATTTCAACTCTACGAAGCTTATTAATTCGAGAAATCACTGTGATTATCTCTGACTTCTAAACAATTTATAGCAATGAAAAAGTTTGTAATTATATTTTTATTATTCGGTATGTTCTCTTGTACCGATAGAAATGAAAGAGATTTAATAGAATATAAGATGATAGTAAAAAATGAAACAAATCAATCTTTTATTCTAAAAATAACTAGTGGTTCAAATGAAATATTTAATCAAAATATTTTACCCAATAACGCTACAATAATTTGCTCAAAAGCATTTGATAGTCCTGCAAATAGTTACTCTTGTGGATTGGCTAATGCAGAAATTAGATTTCCAAACAACAAAGGATATCGATGTAGTAACATAGAAAATAGTGATACTACTTTATGTTTAAATAATGACAGAAACCTTTTAGGACAAATAGGTTATACTGATATTGGTAACAATAGTTTTGAATTTAAAATAACTCAAGATGATTATGATAATGCGTTTATTTTACCTTAATTAATAAGATGTAAATTATTAAACTAAAGCAGTTTTAGTTAGTCTAAACTGCTTTATAAATAAAAAAAACAGTTTAAAAAAAATTATAATATATTTTATTTTCCTGCGATAGTAACACACTAAAATTTATTAAAATTAATAGCATAATAAATTAATTACAATGCTGTAATAACGATAAAATAAAATCTGTATATTTTTTGTATATTTGTAATAATAAAATTAACTATGACAACAATAATTATAAACGAGCGTACAAAAGCTGGTAAAACATTGCTGGAACTTGCAAGTTTATTAGCCGTAAATAATAAAGGTGTTGGTATTGAATCTGGAGTAAGTAAATCAAAACTTACTGAAAATCAATATAATCCTAAATTTGTTAAAATGGTTTTATCTTCTGCAAAAAGCAAAAATAGAACTCGAGTAACTGCTAAAGATATATGGCAAAATATATAATTGAATTAACAGATTTAGCTAAAGAGCATCTCCAAAAACACAAAAAATCTGGTAACAAAGCAAATATTAATAAAATAACAAAAATATTTGAAGATCTAGAAAATACACCTTTTGAAGGTGTTGGTAATCCAGAAGCTTTAAAACATAATTTAACTGGTTTTTGGTCAAGAAGAATAAATCTTAAAGATAGAATAATCTATTCTGTTGATCAAAATTTAGTTTTAGTTGAAATTATTTCTGCCATTGGACATTATTCTGAAAAATAAATAGGAACTTACCATAGCGTATTTAGTTGAACTAACTATTTTACTACTATAGACTCCAACCTCGTAGTATTTAAAAATATATGTCGCTACAATTTTATAAACATAAAAACACTAAAGTACTTTCAATATAATTCAAATCTGAAAAATTCTAATTCCCACACCATTTCTAATTTTTTCATTACTTTTAAAAAAAATTTGTAAATGCAATTTTCCGATAAAAGAACCCAAACGCGTTGGATAATAATTATAGCATCATTCTTTATAGTTTCACTTATATTGTGGAACACTTATACTTTTTTTCAAATTTTTAAAAGCGAAGAACGCCTTAAAATGCAAGTATTAGCATCAGCACAAAAATCATTTTTAAAAGCCGATTTAGAAAACGATAATGTAGATTTAAACCTAGAAATTTTTCAAAGTAACACCACAATTCCGTTAATTATTACAGAAAATAACGCCATTATTAACAACAAAAATATTGACGATTATATAGTAAAAGATTCTATAAAGTTGCACAACTTTTGGCAACAATTAAAAAAAGAAAATGAACCTATAAAAATAGAATACGACAAAGGAAAATTTCAATACATCTACTATGGAAATTCGTCTTTAATAAACAAATTAAAATACTATCCAATTGCGCTTTTGCTTATAATTGTGCTTTTTGCAATTGTAGTTTACAACTTTTACAGAAGTACAAAAATGGCAACCCAAAACAAGCTTTGGGCAGGAATGGCAAAGGAAACTGCGCATCAAATAGGCACGCCACTTTCGTCATTAATTGGTTGGTTAGAAATTATGAAAGCCGATAATGTTGACGAAACCACCATTTCAGAAATAGAAAAAGACATTAATAGATTACAAACAATTACCGATAGATTTTCTAAAATAGGATCAGAACCAGTTCTTGAAACCAAAGACATTATTGAAGAAACAAGAACATCGTTTGATTATTTAAAATCGAGATTTTCTAAACAAGTTATTTTTACTTTTAAAGCACCAAAAAAATCAGTTTTTATAGCCATAAATCCTGCATTGCACAGTTGGACAATAGAAAATTTAATGAAAAATGCTATTGATGCCATGAAAGGTAAAGGAAATTTGAAAATTGTAATTGACGCCGAAGGAAATTTTGTAAAAATAAATGTAATAGATTCTGGAAAAGGAATTCCAAAAAATCAATTTCGCCAAGTTTTTGAACCTGGTTTTACAACAAAAAAACGTGGTTGGGGTTTGGGTTTGTCCTTAACAAAACGTATTGTAGAAGAATACCATAAAGGAAAAGTGAAAGTTTTAAACTCTGAAATTGGTAAAGGAACTACAATTCAAATGAGTTTTAAAAAAGACTTAAAATTGAAATAATTTATTTTCTAAATAGTATTTTTCTGTCGCTTTTACTTTTAGAAATATATAAATCTACAAATTTAAATTGTGCTTCTGCATCTAAAAGTGCTTGATTTATAGATTTTTTTAATCCGTTAACCAATTGTAAATTAGCATTATCAATATTTTTTAAAGCATAAATTGCCTCTTTGCATTTAATCAGTTTATCTCTTGGCGTTTCAATCATTTCTTTAATTGTACTGTCTTGAAATGTAGGTTTAAATTGTACATTTCTATAATTTATAAAATTATTGTATAAGTTGATGGCTTCATTAAAATCGGTAGCAATTTTATTAAAATTTTCTGCGTTTTTATTGTTGTTTAAATTTTCAATTTCTGCTTTTTTGTTTGCCAATCTATCAAAAACCAAAGCATTTTTTACACCAGCTAATTCAATTCTTTCGGCGCTAGTTTTTAATTTTTCTGCATAAGAAAGATTTTCATAACGTTCAATTTCATTGTAATAATCAAATGGTGGTTTGGATTTATCTGTTTGAATTTTGCCAGATAAAAATTGCTCATTGTTTACAGGATAACCCAAAAACTGCCACAAATAATCAAAAGGCATGTGCGAAACAATTATTTTAACTGGATCAGCTTTGTAATAAATGTTATTAAGTTTTTTTATAAATTGTTTATTCTGATTAACATATCCAGAAGCCCAAGTTGGATCAAATACAAACCAATCATCGTCAAGTTTAACGCCACACCAAGCATGTGCAACATAATCTGCTTTACCATTTTGCTTAGTATAACCTTCAATCACCACCGATTTTACTCCAATTTTATTGGTAATTTCATTAAAAATTTCGGCATAATTAATACAAATTCCTTTTTTAGATTTTAAGGTTTTATTGATTTTTTCTTCTTTGGTTTCATTAAAATTTATGGCAAACATATTTTCTAAATCGTAAGTAATTGTTGCTGCGGTCCAATAAAAAGCGGCTCGTACTTTGTCGTTATCGGTTTTAAAATTTTCGTTTATATATTTTGCAATTTGAGTAGTAGATTTAGAAGATTCTACTGGAATTTTATCCATTACACTATCAATTGAAGCATAAGGATTGGTAATTTGACCAAAAAATAAATTTGAAAATAAAAAGAATACAAAAACCGATTTCATTTGCGTTTTTTAAAGTTGCACTGAAACATAATCAATAATTATTCCGAAAAGTAATTTAAAAATTCAATCGAATTGCCAATGCCAAATCTTCAAGATCATTTGGCGACATGCTTACTTTATTTACAAAACGCATTTCGTCCATAGTATTTAATGGAATTAAATGAACATGCGCGTGCGGAACTTCAAGACCAATCACTGCCATCCCAATTCGCTTGCAAGAAACCGCTTTTTCAAGAATTGTAGCTACTTTTTTAGAAAACAACATCAGTTCTGAAAAAGTAGCATCATCCAAATCAAAAATTTTATCAACTTCTATTTTTGGTATACACAAAGTATGTCCTTTTGCATTCGGATTTACATCTAAAAATGCTAAAAATTTATCAGTTTCGGCAACTTTGTAACATGAAATTTCGCCGTTAATAATTTTTGTGAACAGTGTTGACATATTTTTTATTTAATCTCGAGAAATTTCTAGAATTTCAAATTTTAAAGTACCATTTGGAACTGTAATTTCTGCAAATTCTCCAACAGATTTTCCTAGTAATCCTTTTCCAATTGGAGAAGTTACTGATATTTTTCCTGTTTTTAAATCGGCTTCACTTTCTGCAACCAAAGTATATTTTAGTTCCATTCCGTTGGCTTGATTTTTTATTTTTACATTAGATAAAACCAATACTTTAGTGGTATCTAAATGACTTTCGTCAATTAATCTAGCGTTAGAATGTACTTCTTCCATTTTTGCAATACGCATTTCTAGCATTCCTTGCGCTTCTTTCGCAGCATCATATTCTGCATTTTCAGATAAATCTCCTTTATCTCTTGCTTCTGCAATATCTGCCGATGCTTTTGGACGCATCACACTTTTTAAATGATCTAGTTCTTCTTTTAATTTTTTTAATCCTTCTGCCGTGTAATAAGATACATTACTCATAATTTCATTTCGTTTATTTGCTTCAATTTACAATTCAAATAGTGTTAAATTGAAGTTATTGTTTTATTTTTTTATATTATTTTAGTCAATTAGTCGTTATCATAAAATAGAAAAAATCCCAACAGCATGGGATTTCTTTTTTCAAAGATATAATATTGTTTTTTAAATTCTTATTTTTGTCTACTAAATGAAATACAAAGTTAACTAAATTATTATTTTTTTAGCCAAACTTTACCAACTTTTTTTAAAATGAAAAAATACCTTTTACTTTTTGTAATTTCAACTTTATTTATTAATTGTAATAAAGATAGAGTTTCTAATGAAAATCCGTTTTTGCCAAATTATAATTTTTCTATGGAAGTAAATACCAATTTGCCAACCTACAATCAAGTTACATTTGCCAGTAATTCTATTAAAATTTATCCGCCAAATGGTCCATCAAGAGGTGTAATTGTTTTTAATACAGGAAGTAGTTTTTTGGCATTTGATGGTGGTTGCCCAAATCAAGATTTAACAAGCTGTTCTACTTTAGAAGTTAGCGGAATTAATGCAGTATGTACTTGTGATAGTGCTAGTTATAATTTATTTACCGGACTTGCAGCAGGAAAAGAATATCCTTTAAAACAGTACAGAACTGAAGTTATTGGAAATATTATACGAGTTTATAATTAATTATTAAAGCCAAATTATTGATTTAATTTGGCTTTTTTTATATCATATTTCTTTAAAAATTCAATGAAATTCCTGCAAGAAAATTAGTTCCTGCTTGTGGATAATAATATGGATAAACATCATACATATATCCATTAGAAACATATTTTTTATCTAAAATATTATTCACTAAACCAGTAATTACTATAGATTTAAAAACAGATTTTGGTTTAATTTCATAAGATATATTCAAGTCATTTACAAAATAATCATTCAATTTAGCTTCTTTAAGTTCAATGTTATTAAGATATTGTTCGCTAACAAATTTAGATAATAAAGAAACTTGAAAATTTTCTAAAGGTTTAAAAACTAAACTATTTCCTGCAATAAAACTTGGCGAATAAGCAATTTGTTTGTTGCCAAAATTAATTCCAGCAACATTTAAATCTACATTTTTATTTTCGCTAATTGTTAAGTTTGGACGAATTATAAATTTTTTAGAAATCGAAATTGTAGCATCAACTTCAAGTCCTAATTGGTAACTTTTTTCACTATTTGATCTAATAGGATTTCCAACATCATCAAGATTTCCGGTAAGAATTAATTGATTTTTGTATTGCATAAAGTAAATGTTAGAATTTAATTTCACTTTTTCAGATGTAAATCTCCAACCCAATTCATAATCGTTTAATTTTTCAGATTTTGTATTTCCACTTTCATAATCGGTTCTGTTTGGTTCACGATTGGCTTTAGCATAAGAAAAATAAAAGATGTTTTTTTTATTAAAATCATAGTTAAAACCAGCTTTAGGATTGAAAAAATTAAAGGTATCATTTACTAAATTTTCTTGAACTCCATTGGCTTTGTAATTTACAGTTCTGTATTGTAAATCGCCATAAAAACTTAGCTTTTCTGTTAAATTATAATTTGCTTTTGCATAAATTGTTCCATCAGATTTATTTCCATAATCATCATAATAGTTGTCGCCAAGTTCACTGTTAAATGCAAATCGTGCCCAAATTACTTTGCCAAAATGCTTTCCTTTGTATTGATTATAACTTCCACCAAAAATAAAATCTACTTTTTTTGATTTATAATTTCCAGAGTAAGTAAGTCCATAAAAATCGTTATCCAACCACTTTTGACGAATTAAATCTGTTGTTAAAATTACTTGAGTCAAATCGGTTTTTAAACCATAATCTGCTGCATTTGCATCTTCTTTATAATTTTCATAATATCCTTTTCCTTTGGTGTAATGAAAAGCTAAATTGGAATTCCAGTTAGAATTTATTTTTTCGTTCCAATGCAATTGATAATGATCTTGTTGGTAATTATCGGTTTCATTATCGTAAAATCTAGTGTTTCCAAATTCGTCTGTAAAAATTCCTGCCGAATTAAAAGTTCTATCGTTTTGTAACGTTTCGCCATCAATTCCGTTCCAAGATTGGTACGTTTTTTCGGTTCCGCCAAATGCTAAAGCTTTGATTAAAGAGGTTTTTCCAACATAAGTTCCTTGCAAAAAATAGGATTTTAAATCAGAAAATCCTCTTTCAATATATCCATCAGATTTTATTTGAGATAGTCTTCCAGCAATTTCAAAACCTTTTTCTGTATTTTTTTCAGAATTCATTAATCCTGTACTAAATTTTACAGTGCTTTTTCTAGTATTAAAACTTCCACCAGAATTAGAAATTTCTCCAGAACTTTGTTTAGAATACGAATCGGTTAACATATTTAAGCTTGCGCCAAAAGCTCCAGAACCATTTGTAGATGTTCCAACACCACGTTGTAATTGAATACTTTCTAATGAAGATGCAAAATCTGGCATGTTTACCCAAAATGTTCCATGACTTTCAGAATCGTTGTACGGAATTCCGTCTATGGTAACGTTTACACGAGTTGCATCGCTACCACGAACACGAATTCCGGTGTAGCCAACTCCATTTCCTGCATCGGAAGTTGTAACAACTGATGGTAAAAAGTTCATTAAAATTGGAATATCTTGACCAAGATTTCTAGGTTTAATATCGTTTTTAGTCAAATTACTAAAACTTACAGGTGTTTTAGAGGTAACTCTAATGGCAGAAATTAAAACTTCATCAAGTTTAGTTGTGTCTTTTATTTGTTCTTGACAATAAGAGAGTAGAGAAAATAGAGAAAAGAAAATAGAGAAAAGACTTATTGTCTTTGTACCTTTTTGGCAAAGTTTTTTAAATAAAATTTCCATTCGTAAAAAAAAGTTACGAATAAAAAGAGGTAATTATTCTTTGTGATTAAAAAATTAATTAGTTGTTTCCTATGACATTATTATAGCATAAAAACTATAAATAATTTTGTCATTTTTCCCTTAGCAGCATTACCTGCTCAGGTTCATTGGGTATAATCTCAGCTTTTATTTTTTACAAATAATTGCACCCCTTTTTGAGACGAGGCAAAGATACATCAATATCAATGACAATTGCAATAACAAAATTCAAATTTATATATGATAATTTATTTAGGGAAAATTGTGTAAATATCTTTTCTATGAGAAAGTACTATAAAGTCTATAGTATCTTTTTCAATTTCTAAGCCAATTCTATAATCGCCGATTTTTAATCTGTAGAAATTTTTAAATCCTTTTAATTTTTTCAAATTACTTATTTCGCTAATATTTAAAGCTTTTTCACATTTTTCAATTGCTTTTGCAGTATTTTTTAATGCAATTGAATTATTAATTTTATCTAAACTTTTACTAAAACTTTTATCAAAAGTGACAATCATTTTTTATTAAGCTTTTCAAAAATCTCATTTCTTGAAACTTTAATTCCTGTTTTTTCAGATGAAATTAATGCTCCAAGAAAAAAATCTTCTTTAAGTTCGGCATTTAATATT
>JAYVKR010000102.1:0-11576 GCA_043768185.1 Flavobacterium sp. | reverse complement strand
GTTTTTAATTTGAAAAAATTAACCAATTCATTAAGAACACTTTCGCTTAATGTTATTTTTAAATGGCGTAACTTTCTAGTTAATAATTCCTTACCTTCTTCAGATATTTTTTTAGTATCGTCGTTTAAAACGTTTCTAATTTTATTTTTAGCTCTAGATGTTGTTACATAATCTAGCCAATGCAAAGTAGGTTTTTGATTGGCAGATGTTATAATTTCTATTTGATCGCCACTTTTTAACTCGTGATTTAATTGAACTAATTTTCCGTTTACACGAGTTCCGCGCGTTCTAATTCCTATTTCTGAGTGAATACTAAAGGCAAAATCTAACGAAGTTGCACCTTTGGGAAGTGATTTTATTTCACCTTTTGGAGTAAAAACAAAAATTTCTTTTGCATACAAATTCATTTTAAAATCTTCAACAAAATCTACAGCGTTGGTTTCAGAATTTTCTAATGCTTCTTTTAATAAATTTAACCAAACGTCTAAACCGCCTTCTTCTGTTGCGCCTTGTTTGTATTTGTAATGTGCAGCGTAACCTTTTTCGGCAATTTCGTCCATGCGTTCGCTTCGCACTTGAATTTCTACCCAACGACCTTTTGGTCCCATAACTGTAATATGCAATGCTTCGTAACCAGTTGATTTTGGTGAAGAAATCCAATCTCGCAGTCTACTTGGACTTGGACGATAATGATCTGTTACAATGGAATATATTTTCCAAGCTAGAAATTTTTCATCGTGAAGATTGGATTTGTAAATAATTCTAAGAGCAAATTTGTCATAAACTTCATCAAAACTTACATTTTGAGCAGCCATTTTTCTACGAATAGAATAAATAGATTTTGGACGACCTTTTATTGTATATTCTACACTTTCGTCGTCCATAGATTTTTTTAAAACAGACGAAATAGATTCAATATAAGCGTCTTGTTCTTCTTTAGTCTCTTTTATTTTGCCAACTATATCATTGTAGACTTCTGGTTCTGTGTATTTTAAACCTAAATCTTCAAGTTTAGTTTTAATGTTGTATAAGCCTAATCTGTGAGCAAGTGGCGAATAAATATATAAAGTTTCAGACGCAATTTTAACTTGTTTATATTCTGGCATTGCATCCATAGTTTGCATATTGTGCAATCTATCGGCAATTTTTATCAAGATTACTCTAACGTCATCATTTAATGTGAGTAGCATTTTACGAAAATTTTCCGCTTGCATAGACACATTCATATCTTTTTTTACTTGCGAAATTTTGGTTAATCCTTCAACCAACTGAGCAATTTTAGGATTAAACATTTTTTCAATGTCTTGAATTGTAATGTTTGTATCTTCTACAACATCGTGCATTAAAGCTGCTGCAATACTTGTTGCTCCAAGACCAATTTCTGAAGCTACAATTTTCGCCACACCAATAGGATGAAAAATATAAGCTTCGCCAGATTTGCGTCTTTGATCTTTGTGTGCATCAACTGCAACATCAAATGCTTTTCTGATTAATTTTTTATCTTCGGCTGTAAGTGTTTGATAACTAATACGTAGCAACTCTTTGTATTCTCGTGCGAGTGCTTTTTTTTCTTCTTCAATTTCAATTTCAGTCATAATGCTTCTTCAATACTCTAAAATTAGAAATAATAATTGAAATTCCAACAAAAAAATTCCAAATTCAATAAAATAATGAATTTGGAAATGTGTAAAATAATTTAATGAAAATAATTTTAATTTGAAATTGATAAAGATTTTAACGTGTTTATCTTCGACAAGCTCAGATAGACATTTATTATATAATTGTATTTTACCTAAAATTGTTAAATAAAATTATAATCAAATTGATATTTCAAATTTATGGAAATTAACTAGTAGTTATTGTTTAGCAAAATCTAAATCGTGAAAATCATAACTAAAATCTGTAAGTGGTGAAATGGCTTTCATTTTAAAATGATTTGCATTTCCCTTAGCATCTAAATCAAAGAAAATATGAGCATCGGCATTGTAACTTCTGTTGTTCCATTTTACAATAAAATTTTGGTCTTTGTAAAACAAAATCTCTCCTATTAAACCTAATGAACGCTTGGAAACAAAATATAATTTACCCTTTTTCTCAAATATAGTTATTTCTCCAAACCAATTATCATTATAAGTTCCAATGTATTTTTTAAGATCAATTTTATATTTTTCTTTTAAATTCTGATTGACTTTAGCCCAAACTTCATCAGTCATTTTATCTGCATTGTCTTCTTGTAATTTTCTATTGGCGCTTAAAGTTTCAACATGATCTGGAAAGTTTAAACCCAAATAACTATCTTTTATGGTATTAGAAATTGCATTAAAAGCCGAACCAGATTGTTGATTGGTTAAAACAATAATTCCTAAATTAATATCTGGAAACATAATTGTTTGCGTAACAATTCCGTCCAATCCACCAGTATGCGAAACTTGTAAATGACCATTAATATCGGTTAATTGCCAACCTAAACCATAACTTTTAAAGTTTGTTGTATATGGTGAAGAATTTCCTAATGGCAAAATGGTTTGCGATTTCCACATTTCTTTTTGTACTTTTTCGCTAAACAATTGATTTTGGTTATTGGTTCCGTATTTTCCTTTATTTAATTGTGTGATTACCCATTTAGACAAATCGTTGGTGCTAGAATAAATTCCGCCTGCAGCATCTAAAATTGTATTTTTATATCTAGTAATTACTTCCAATTTTCCATCAGTTGGAACGTGCGGAACAATTGTATTTGTAGTATCTTTAAGTCTATTAAATGTTGCTGCGCTAGAATTCATTTGTAAAGGTTTCATAATTCGTTCTTCAATAAAATCGCACCAAGATTTTCCAGAAACGTTTACAATTACTTCTCCAGCAATTACATACAGTAAATTATCATAATCATATTTAGTTCTAAATGCCGAAACTGGTTTTAAAAAATGAATGTTTTTAATAATATCTTTTGGAGTAAAATTATGTCCATCTGGCCAAATCATTAAATCTCCAGCGCCAAGTCCAAGTCCGCTTTTGTGAGTCAATAAATCGCGAATTGTAAATTCGTTGGTAACATAATCGTTATACATTTTAAACTCAGGAATGTATTTTATTACTTTATCATCCCAATTTATTTTTCCTTCATCAACCAACATTCCAAGTGCTGCAGATGTAAATGCTTTACTGTTAGATGCTATTCCAAACAAAGTATTTCCGTCAACTTTTTCTTGAGTTTTTATGTTTTTTACACCATAACCTTTAGAAATCACCACTTTTCCATCTTTAATTATTGCAACTGCAATTCCAGGAACATCAAAGGTTTTCATTGTTCTAGAAACCACATCATCAAGTTTGGATTCGTCTATTTGAGAAAACGATAATAAAGTGGCTAATAATAGGAGCGAAGTAAAAAAGAATTGTTTCATATTAAAGTTTTGTAAAAAGCAAATTTGCATAAATTATATCAGTTTTAGATATTATTTATGCAAATTTAATACGATTTTAAATTGTTTATCGTCTAGCTATCAATTTGTCTATACTGTAATTTCCTGCACCAGTAAAAAACAATGCTACATAAATTACAAAATATACAAATGCTGTATTGATTTCTGATCCGTTATCGCCTTTATTTATAACATTCATTTGTGCAATATTTACAATAATATATCCCATACATATTATAAGCGGAAGTAATGCTAAGCGAGTAAATAATCCAAAAATTAGAAGAATACTACAAAAGAATTCTGCAAAAATGGTTAATGCCAAAGGAAATTTTCCAGTCATACCAAGAAAACTTACATTTTTAGCCCAAAATTCTGATGCTGCCATTTCTTCAAAATGAATTAATTTTTCATAACCATAAAAGGCCATTAAAACGCCAATAATAATTCTAATAAGTAATAATCCAAAAGATAAATTAATTGGATGCGAAGAAAACAATAATAGTTTTTTCATAAAAAATAGGTTTGGTTAATTAGTTTACAAAGTCTAAATATTTAAAAGTTTAATTTTAAAAACATTAAACAATTCTTAAAATCAAATTTATGAAAATATTCTTTACAATTTACCTTTTTAAATTTTTTTAAGATTTTTATGTTAAAAACCTCTTTGTCTTTTGGCTTCAAACAATAAAATTGCTGCTGCGACCGAAACATTCATTGAGTCTATTTCGCCTTGCATTGGAATTATTATATTTTGAATAGATTTTTGTCTCCATATTTCTGATAATCCAGTTGCTTCTGTTCCAACTATTAATGCTGTTGGTAAAGTGTAATCTTGAGTATGATAGTAAGTAGTATTTTGAAGTGTAGCACCAAAAATAGAGATTTCATTATTATTTAAAAACGAAATAACTTCTTCTGAAGATGCTGTTGCAATTTGGTTAGTAAACAAACAACCAACGCTAGAACGTACTATATTAGGATTGTATAAATCAGTTTTAGGATTGGCAATTATTACAGCATCAATTTTTGCTGCGTCGGCAGTTCGTAACATTGCACCTAGATTTCCTGGTTTTTCTATTGCTTCAACTACTAGAATTAAAGGATTTTTAGATAATTTTAAATGAGATAGTTGTAACGATTTGGTTTTTGCTACAGCAATAATTCCTTCGGTTGTATCTCTGTAAGCAAGTTTTTGATATACTTCTTTGTTAATTTCAATAAATTCTATAGAATCACTTTCAGTTGTATTTGAGTAGAAAAAAATATTTTGAATTTCAACGGCTGTAATTATTTCTGGAAGAAACAATATTGTTACTAATTCATATTTTCCTTTTAAAGCCAATTCTATTTCGCGTTTTCCTTCAATTAAAAAAGTTCCAGATTGCTTTCTGGCTTTGGCTTTTTCTTGAAGTAAGACTAAAGATTTTATAAACGGATTTTGTATGGAAGTTATTTGTTTCAAAAGAATTTTTAGTGTAAAATTATACTCGCGTAAAGATACTTTGTTTTTTTAAATTATAACTATTTTGTAAAATACAGCCAACCCATTAATGGTTCTAAATAATTTATATCATTTAAATTTAAAATATAATAAAAGGTAGATTTTGGAGAATTTGAAGTATCAAATCTGAAATTTTCGTTAGAAAATCCATCCCAATCTGGCGAATTATTGTTTCCTGTCCATATAAGTTTTCCCCAACGATTGTATATTTGCAATTCGAAATTTAAAAATATATCTCGTAATCCTTTTATAAAAAACACATCATTAGCACCATCATTATTGGCAGAAATATAATTATAAACTATTGGCGGACAATTATTTGTAGTTAATAAAAAAGAAGTTATTGTAAAACAATTTTCATTTTCTATTCTAATAAAAATTTCTTTAGGAGTTGCATTTGCTATATAATTGGTAGGATTTAAAATGGGATTTGTATTATTATTTGCATCAGCATTAGTTTCATAATAATGAATAAAAGTGTCTGAAGTATTTTCTAAAACCAATTGATCATAATTTCCAAAATTAAAAGTTCCTTGGGTTAATCCTTCATTACAAGAATTTAATGGTAAAAGCGGATTAGCATTTGGCGAAAGCAAAAAAGTGATAATTTGAGAAAAAGTATTGTTGTTTTCTAGTAGTTCAGTTCTTATTCCGGTTCCGTTTCCTATATCATCAACTACAAAAAGTAGTGTAAAATTAGTTGGTATAGTATCTGGAATTACAAGCGAAATAGTACTTGACCAACTTCCACCAATAGGAATTGGTAGTGTAGTTTCTGTAAAATTTAAAAATTGACCATTAACGTAAATTGCAATTGGAGTTCCGCTAAGCAATTCGTTTGTAGCATTAAAATTAGAAACTGTAAAATTTACATTTATAATTTTAGAATTGCACTCTTGTAAAACGTTGTCAATTATAATCGTTGCATCTGGAAGTTGACTGTTTAGTTTGGTAACAACTGTGTTTATCATAACAAAATCTTGACCAGAAGTAAGTTGTATTATTGCATTAGAATCTCCAATATTTATATTATTTTGAATATCATAAACATCTAAATCCATATTATACAAAGTAGTACTTCCTGTAAAACTATTGGTACCATTAAAGGCATTATTTACAGGATTTAATGGTGGATTGCTTATTGGATTTCCGTTAATTGTTAGGGTTTCATTTACTTGAATATTTCTATCGCCTTCCCAAGCTACAAATCCTATTTTAGCATTAGTATTATCAACCACATTTAAACTATTTAAAGAAATTGTTAAAACAGATGGAACACTTTGTAAACCGTCGTAAACATTGACTTGATTAATAGGTAAAGTTGTATTTTTATAAATTACCACAAGTGCCCAACCTGCAAAATTGGTTCCGTTATTGCAATAATCTGTAGTGGTTAAAAAACTAGAAACATCTAGATTTGATAGTGAATAGTTTGCATTTCCTGTAAATTGTACTAGCGAAGTTACATCTGCGAAAGCACTAAAAAATGGTTTTCCTGAACTTTGTTGAGTAAGAGCAAATGTTCTTTGTGCAGTTATATCTTGACCATTTAATGTTACATCAAAATCTCCATTTCCAGAACCAGCCCAATATAAATAAGCATTTTGTATAACATCTCCAGAATTTAAAAGCAATGTTGCATCTGAAGAAGTTAAAATTAAACAAGGATCATTAGCTCCATTTTCGGCAACATTCATTGTATTTCCGAGGAAAGTAAAATCGTAACGACCATTAAACTGATTGTATAAAGCAACGTTTTGAGCAGAGATTGAGCCAAAATTGAAGCAAATTATACTAAAAAGTAAATAATGTAGTTTTGTTTTCACGAATAGAAAATCTTATTTAAAGTTTAAAATTACTCAATTATTTTTATTGATACTATTTTAAAAATGATTTTATTTTTTTGAAATGAAAAATAAAAGTGTAATTTTCCAATGTTTTAAAATTAGATGTGAAAAACTATACAGTTAGACAATATAAAGAAGAAGATTTAGATGTTTGGAATGCTTTTGTAAGTGTTGCTAAAAATGCTACTTTTCTGTTTAACAGAGATTTTATGGAATATCATAAAGATAGATTTAATGATTATTCATTATTAGTTTTTGATGAAGAAAAATTGATAGCAATTTTACCAGCAAATAGAGTAGAAGATGCTGTTTTTTCACATTATGGATTAACTTATGGTGGATTGGTTTTAGGAATTAAGGCAAAATTAAGCATTACAATTTCAATTTTTAGAAGTATTTTATTTTTTTTAAACGAAAATAAAATTGAGAAGTTAACTATAAAAATGCTTCCTAGTTTTTATTGTGAATCTTTCTCAGATGAGTTGGCGTATTGTTTATTTCTTGCAAATGCTAAAGTAATTCGTGCCGATTCGTTATCTACAATAGACTTGTCTAAACCTTATTTTATTTCTAAAACTAGAAAAGAAAGTATTCGTCGTGGCGAAAAAAAAGGATTAGTAATTAAAGAAGAATTAAATTTTGAATTGTTTTGGAAAGATATTTTGATTCCGAATTTAGATAAAAAACACGAAGTAAAACCAGTTCATTCAAAAGAAGAAATAGCTAAATTACAGCAGAAATTTCCAGAAAACATTCGACATTTTAATGTTTATAATAACGACAAAATTGTTGCAGGAACGACAGTTTTTATTTCTAAAAATGTAGTTCATCCGCAATATGTATCTGGAAATGAGCATAAAAATGAATTGGGAAGTTTAGATTACCTTTACCATTATTTAATTACTCAAGTTTTTAAAAATTATAATTATTTTGATTTTGGAATTTCTAATGAAGAGCAAGGAAGAAAAATTAATGAAGGATTACTTTTTTGGAAAGAAAGTTTTGGTGCAAAAACGGTAATTCAAAATTTTCAAGAAGTGCAAACAGCCAATTATTACTTGCTAGACAACGTTTTACTATGATTAAATTTCTCGATTTACAAAAAATAAATTTGGCTTATCAAGAGCAATTTCAAGCAAAAATGAAATTGGTTTTAGACAAAGGATGGTTTATTTTGGGCGATGAAGTAAAAGAATTTGAAACTAATTTTGCTAACTATTGTGGTACAAAACATTGTATTGGAGTTGGTAATGGTTTGGATGCATTGGTTTTAATTTTTAAAGCATATATACAACTTGGAAAACTTAAAAAAGGAGACGAAGTTATAGTTCCTGCAAATACCTATATTGCTAGCATTTTGGCAATTTTACAAGCAGATTTGGTTCCGGTTTTGGTAGAACCAAGATTAGAAACCTATAACCTAAATCCTGATTTAATTGAAGAGAAAATTACAATAAAAACCAAAGCTATTTTACCAGTTCATCTTTATGGACAATTGTGCGAAATGGATAAAATAAATGCCATTGCAAGTAAATTTAATTTAATAGTAATTGAAGATGCAGCGCAAGCACAAGGTGCAAAAGAAAGTATTCAGTCATCAGTTTTTAGTGATCAGTCAAAGTTTGCTAAAATTAATAATTCGCAACTTGAAACTCACAACTCACAACACGCAACTCACAACTCAGTTTCTGCATTTAGTTTTTATCCAGGAAAAAATCTTGGTGCGCTTGGCGATGCTGGAGCAATTACAACCAATGATGATGCGCTTGCAGTAGTTTTATTTTCATTGCGAAATTATGGTTCTCAAAAAAAATATTATAATGAATATGTTGGTATAAATTCTCGTTTAGATGAAATTCAAGCTGCTTTTTTAAATGTAAAATTACCTTTTTTAGATGCTGATAATGAAGCAAGAAGACGAATTGCAAAACGCTATTTATCTGAAATTAAAAATGATAAAATAGTTTTACCAACTTGGGATTTATCTAGTAATCATGTTTTTCATTTATTTGTAATAAGAACTCAAAACCGACAAGAATTACAATATTATTTATTGCAAAATAATATTGAAACGGTAATTCATTATCCAATTCCGCCACACAAGCAAAAGGCATTTAAAGATTGGAATGATTTGACTTTTCCTATTACTGAGAAGATTCATAATGAAGTTTTGAGTTTACCAATTAGTCCTGTTTTGAGTGATGATGAGGTTGGGTTTGTTATTGAAATTTTAAATGGGTATTAATTGAATTTCAATAAACAAATATTGTCTAGTTCATTACTTAAAGCTACATCTTTAAATGGATTGAGTATTATTTTAAAAATTTCTATTGGATTTATTACCTCTAAAATTATTGCACTTTTTATTGGTGCAAGTGGAATGGCTTTAGTTGGAAATTTGAGAAATTTTATTACTACTATTGAAGCATTTGGAACTTTAGGATTTGAAAATGGAGTTGTAAAGTATGTAGCAGAACATAAAAATGAAGAGGAAAAACTAAAGAAAGTATTATCTACAATTTTCTTTTCTGTTTTAGTTTCTTGTTTTCTTTTGAGTATTATTTTATTTTTTTTTTCAGATTATTTTAATGTTTTATTATTTGGAGATCAGTTTCAATATTCTTTTGTTTTTAAATTTCTTGCTTTAGCACTACCATTTTATATTGGAAACATTTTTTTAGTTGCAACAATAAATGGGTTTGATGACTATAAAAAAGTTATTTATATTAATATCATTGGTAATTTTATTGGATTATTAGTGTCAGCATTTTTAATTTGGGAATTTAAAACCGAAGGTGCATTACTATCAATTATACTTACTCCATCATTTTTATTTTTAGTTTCATTCTTTTTTGTAAATAAAAACATTAAGCTTTTTGATAAAATAGATTTTAATTCTTATAATTTTTCTTTTCTAAAAAGTATGTCATCCTATTCTTTAATGGCATTAGTTTCGGCAATTTTGGGACCAATTGTGTTAATTGCAATTCGGAAATTTATTATTGATAAAGTTGGGATACAACAAGCTGGTTTTTGGGATGCAATGACTAGAATTTCATCTTATTATTTTTTATTTATATCATCACTAATAGCAATTTATTTTTTTCCAAAAATGGCTGCTGCTAAATCTAATAATGAAACAAAGATTATCTTTTGGAAGTATTATAAAAGAATTTTGCCATTGTTTATTTTTGGATTATTGATTATTTTTTTTCTTAAAGACTTTATTATTCAAGTGCTTTTTACCAAAGAATTTCTTCCAGTTTCTAAGTTGTTTTTTTGGCAATTAATTGGTGATATTTTTAAAGCAGCTTCTATTATTTTAGGATATCAATTTTTTGCAAAAAAAATGACTAAAGCATTTATAATTTCTGAATTATTTTCGTTGTTTATTTTATATTTTAGTAGTTTATATTTTGTTACTATTTATAATATTGAAGGTGTTGTAATTGCTCATTCAGTAACCTATTTTATTTATTTTATAACGTTGAGCGTCTATTTTAGAAAAAGTTTATTTTCTTAATTGTAGCATTTCATAATCTCCTTTACCGTTTCCGAAAACTATTATTTTATCGTAATTCTCTATATTAATTTTTTCTTTAATTCTATTTACTTTTTCAATTCCATAGCAGTTTTTTGATTTAAAATTTCCTGTAATTTTTGTATCAATAATTTCTAATTCAGTTGATATTAATTTAATTTTATTCATCTCAGACCAATTATAAATCCATTCTTGAAATGAAGCTGTTACAATATAAATTTCGGCATCTTTATCTTGTTGATTTTTAATTGATTTCCATATTGTTTGATTTAAATTTTTAGGAATATTTTCATTAGAGAATTGCTTTCCTTTTTCTAAAAACATATTGTAATCTTCCTCTTTGAAAAAATAAGAAATAAATTTTTGTTTAGCTTTTTCATTAGAAACTATTCCAAGTTTCCATTTTAAGATTGATGGTAAAATTAATATTAATCCCAAAAAAAGTTTAAAATTTCCTTTGTAAAATCTTGTAAATTCTATCAAACTATCTTTTTTATAAAGCGTTTTGTCAAAGTCAACTAATATTAGCGTTTTCATATTAACTTCTAAAATACAATAAATAACTCATTAAAAGTAACCAACCAATTATAGTTATTTGAATAAATCTATCTTTTAAAACTATCTTCGTTGGAGAATAAGTTGATTGATCTACAAAAACTAATTTTAAATATCTAAAAATTCCGTTAACTACAAAAATTATTGATACATATAATAATTTAGAGTTATAATGAAGTTGTACTTCTGGAGAAATACAATAAAATATGTAACAAACTATAATTATAGATGCTAAAATTCCAAGAATAATATCTATAAAAACTAAATTATAACCTTCAATATTTTTACGAACATCTTTACCATTCTCTGCTAGAATTACGTCGGTTCTTCTTTTAGAGATTCCTAAAAACAATGCTAATAAATAAGTAATTAATAAAATCCAAATTGAAGGAATAACATCACTTACAACTGATCCAGCAACTATTCTAAGTATAAAACCAATTGCTATAATATTTACATCTAGTATTGCAATGTGTTTAAGCCATTTTGAATAAAAGAAATTTAAAACAATATATGAAGCTATAACAAAAAACAATTCTTTTGAAATTATTAAAGAAACGACAAGTGTGGAAATCATTAACAAAAACATTAATAATAATCCATTTTTAATTGTAATACTTCCAGATGCTAATGGTCGATTACATTTTTGAGGATGATTTCTATCTTCATTAATATCATAATAATCATTTAAAATATAAATACTACTTGAC
>JAYVKR010000101.1:0-17904 GCA_043768185.1 Flavobacterium sp. | reverse complement strand
TTGGACTTACAGGTTTTATAAGATATGGACCAAACGGATTACCAAAAGTAGTTGATAATTTTTCTATAAAACTTAGTTATGTTTTTAATTTAGGGTTTTAGATTTTTAGTAGTGTCCGACACCAGAAACAACAAAAACAGTGTTAAGATCTTCAACAATTTCATAAATCAATCGGTCTTTACTGTTAATTCTTCTTGACCAAAATTCCGATAAATCATATTTTAATTCTTCTGGATTTCCTGAACCAGTAGACGGATGCTCTTTAAGTTCATTCAAAATTTTTAAAAATTTTTTTTATTGAAGCTGTATTACCAGATTTTTTATGAAAAGCAAAATCTTCCTCTGCTGTTGTTTTTATTATTACTTGATACTTTCCCATAAATTCTCAGCAGTATCCATTATCCGACCTTGTTCTTTAATTGTCTTTTTTATTTTAGCAACAAACTTTTGATTGTAAGGACTTTTCTCTTCTTCAATAAGAACGATTTCTTTTGAATCTTGAAAAAAAACTCTAGCCATTTCTAAAAATGCCTTTCCTTTTTTCGTTCTCTCATTAATATTTAATGTAATCGTAGTCATACTATATTTTTTACAAATTTACTAAAAACTTTAGTTTGATAAATTTAATTTCAGAAAAACTAACAGTTGCAATAACTACAATGAAACTATAATTTAATTTTTTACGGCTTAACAATCAAAACCGAAGGAATAGTACTCAACCATACGCTTTGAGAATCTACTAATTTTTTCCAGCTTTCTAAAGATATCATCATTAAATCTTGCTTGGCAAGAAATCCAGCTTTCATATTATTTTCTGTTAAAACCGAAATATTTTCTGGATATGTTTTTTGTAAATTTTCTATTTCCAATCCTATATCTTCATTGTTTTTTACTTGCTCATCAATGTCTAAAACTGTAATTTTAGAGTCGCTGTTGTAAATTAATTTTTGAGCATAATCAATTAAAAAAGAATCATCTGTAGAGAATATTGGAACAAAAACATCATTTACAACATTCAATTCTTTGTCAATTAAAATTCCGAGTGGCATTTTACTTTTAGAAATTATCAAACGCGTTCTATCATCAAATGGTGAATTTTCAAACAATCCTTCTTTTCCAGTAAACTTGTCTATTAATCTGTCTGGATTTATAATTCTGGTTGTAAATCCTAATACTTTCCCAAGCAAAGTTCCTTCAAATATCGATTTTCCTAATCCTACCAAAACCAAATCAAAATTTCCTCTTGTGGCAATATCGGTAATATCGGTTTCAATATCAACCGTTGCTTTAAAAATAGTTGTAATTTCTTGATCTAACGTTTTAGATTCTGCCAATATTGGCGCAAAAGCTTCTTGCTCATATTCTTCTAGATTGTAAGCGTGCATTTCATCTGATAAAGAAAGATGCAAAGCAGTTACATTGGTATTTTCCTTTTGCTTTTTTACAAAACTATTTGCCAAATGCAACAACGATTTTCCTTTTTCATTGTTTCCAAATGATATTAAAATTTTGAAATTACTGTTACCAATTTCTTTCGGAAATAAAACTTCTTTACGTTTAAAAATATAGTTTATTAAATCTATTGCTGGTCCAGTCATAAAAGTAGTAACTAATGCCATAATTACCATCATTGTAAATATTTCTCTTGATAAAACGCCCAAGTCATAGCCAATATTTAGTACTACCAATTCCATCAAACCTCGTGTATTCATTAACGCACCAATGGTTAAACTGTCTCTCCAATTCTGTCCAACAAATTTTGCTGCCAATGTACTTCCAAGAAATTTTCCAACAACTGCAACCAGAATAATAAATCCTGTAATTTTCCACAAATAAGGATCATTTATCAACCCAATTTCGGTTCGTAATCCAGTGAAAACGAAGAATAATGGAAGCAATAAAATCAAAGCAACATCTTCTACTTTTTCTATAATTATATTTCTAATTTTAGTAATATCTGGCATAATTGCACCAGTTAAAAAAGCACCAAACAAAGCATGAATTCCAATAATTTCTGATAAATAGGACGAAATAATTAACGTTAATAAAAATATCGCAACTACTGGTTTGCTCAAATTATCGCGAGTTGCATATAAATCTCCAACTTTCTTCAAGAACGGTTTTACAATAAATAACATTGCTAAAACATAGGTAAATGCTAGTAAAATTACATACATTGAACTTGCAAATGTTCCAGCTTTTACAATTGCAATTACTGCGGCAAGAATACACCAAGCAGTAATATCATCGGCAGCAGCACAAGTAATTACAATAGCACCAAGTTTAGTTTTATGAATGCCTCGTTCTTGTACAATTCTTGCCAAAACTGGAAAAGCTGTAATACTCATGGCAATTCCCATAAACAAACTAAAAGATAAAAATTCTACACCTTCTGGAGCAAATTCATTGTAAACAAAATATGCCAAACCAATGCCAAGTGCAAACGGAAAAACAATACTGGCGTGACTAATTACAACTGCATCGTTAGCTTTATTTTTTAAAACTTTTAAATCCAATTCCATTCCAACAACAAACATAAAAAGTATCAATCCAATCTGACTAAGAAATTGTAGATTACCAAGTGATTCTGTTGGAAAAAGCATTCCAGAATATTCTGGAAAATACATTCCAACAACTGATGGACCAAGAAAAATTCCTGCAATAATTTCACCAATTACTGATGGTTGACCTATTTTTCTAAATATCCAACCAAACAATCTGGCAACAATAATTATGGTAATTATTTGCAATAAAAGTATGGCTAACGGATGTTTTAAATTATGAGTTAACGATTCTAAAAATTGGTTAAAATAAGTAGAATTTGAAACAGGCGCAACAACATCGCTACTTTCTAAAAGTTTTCCTTTAGATACAATCCAAAAAATTAAAGCAGTAAAACCGCCAGTTACAATAATATAAAATAAACCGTTTTTAAGATTCTTCATACTTTATAAAACTCTTTTTTTGAGCATTACAAATATGAGAAAACTAAATTACATTTAACAAAAACTCATACTAATTAATAAAAAACTTATTAAAGATTTGCTACATTTAATTTTACATTAAAAGATTGTATAATTTTCTCAGTATTAAGCGGTTTTATTTACCTTTGCAACCGTTTTAAATAGTCAAATGAAAAAGAAATCAAAAGTAGGATTTTGGGAATTTACAGCCGGAATTGTACTAAGAAATAGAATTACAATACTAACAATTATAGCACTTCTCACTGTTTTTTTTATATTTCAGTGGAAAAACATTAGGTTTTCTTTTACCGAAGCCAATCTTCTTCCTAGTGATAATATAGTAAATGTTGAGTATAATAATTTCTTAAAAGAATTTGGCGAAGAAGGAAATTTAGTAGTTGTTGCGGTAAAAGATAATGCTTTTTTTACACCAAAAGCATTTCTTGCATGGAATAAATTAATGACCGAGTTTAAAAATCAAAAAGAAGTTGATTTGGTTTTATCAGTTTCTAATTTAAAAAAACTTCAAAAAAACGATTCACTTCAAACCTTTGAATTGGTTCCGTTTGTAGATCAATCTAAAATTTTAGACAAAAATTATCTGGCAACAGTAAAATCTGATTTGTTTAATAAATTGCCATTTTACGAAAGTTTGTTGTTCAATAAAAAAAGTGAAACCATACGATCTGCCATTTATTTAGATAAAAAAATAGTTAATACTGCTGGCAGAAAAGATTATATTTTTAAAGATTTTATTCCAAAAATTGAAGCATTCGAAAAAGAAACCAACATAGATTTGCACGTTTCTGGAATGCCATATATTAGAACATTAAACGCTAAAAGCATAACAGACGAGATAAGTTTGTTTATTGGCGCAGCACTTTTAATCACTTCATTAATATTTTATTTCTTTTTTCGCTCATTCAAAACTACTTTAATTTCTATATGTATTGTGGTAATTGGAGTTATGTGGTCGTTTGGAATTTTAGGATTATTAAATTACGAAATTACAGTTCTTACAGCGTTAGTTCCAGCATTGGTAATTATTATTGGTGTTCCCAATTGTATTTTCCTTACCAATAAATACCATCAAGAATGTAGAATTCATAACAATCAAGCCAAAGCATTAGTTAGAGTTTTAACCAAAGTTGGAACTGCAACTTTAATTACCAATATTACAACTGCGTTTGGTTTTGCCACATTTATCGTTACCAATAACGAATTACTCAAAGAGTTTGGCGTGGTAACTTCGTTAAATATTATGGCGTTGTTTCTGTTGTGTTTGTTTATAATTCCTATACTTTACAGCTATTTACCAATTCCAAAAGAAAAACATTTAGACCATCTAGAACGCAGTTATGTGGTGACTTTTATGAATTGGATACAACGAATTATAAAAACTAAAAGAACTTATGTTTATATAATTACTGCATTTCTATTTGCCTTGAGCGTTTTTGGAATGTTGCAAATAAAAACCTCAGGAAGTTTAATTGAAGATATGCCTAAAAAATCGGCTTTTTTTCAAGATATTTTGTTTTTTGAAAAAGAATTTGATGGCGTAATGCCACTAGAAATTACCATAGATACCAAACGAAAAAGTGGTGTAATGAAACGTACAACGTTAAGAAAAATGGACGAACTTCAAGCAGCAATTGAAGAAATTCCAGAACTTTCTAAACCAATTTCGGTGTTAAATGCAGTAAAATATTTTAAACAAGCATACTACAACGGAAATCCAGAATATTACGATTTGCCAACAGCACAAGAAGAAACTTTTATATTAAGTTATGCTAAAAATGCAACCAAATCTTCGCACAAAGACGTAATGAAAAGTTACATGAGTAAAAATGGTCAAGTTGCCAGAATTACTACTTTTATGAAAGATATTGGCACAGGAAATATGCAAAAAGTAGAAGACAAATTGCAAGCCAAAATAAATAAAATTTTTCCAGCCGATAGATATAAAGTTACAATGACAGGAAAAGCTTTGGTATTTGAAAAAGGTACAAAATATTTACTAGACAACTTAATTTCGTCATTACTTTTGGCCGTTTTTATAACAGCAATGTTAATATTATTTATGTTTCGATCTGTCAAAATGATATTTGTTGCATTGGTTCCAAATCTTTTGCCATTACTTGCTACAGCTGGTATTATGGGTTATTTTGGCATACCATTAAAACCATCAACAATATTAGTTTTTGGTATAGCATTCGGACTTTCTGTAGATGATACCATTCGGTTTTTATCACAATACAGGCAAGAATTATCTAAGAACAATTGGAAGATAAAAAAATCGGTTTTTGCCACATTAAAAGATTCAGGATTAAGTATGTTTTACACCTCTGTTGTGCTTTTTGCTGGCTTTTCAATCTTTATGTTGTCCAGTTTTGGTGGCACAATTGCACTTGGCGGATTAATTGCTGTAACCTTACTTTTCGGAATGTTGTCTAACTTAATTTTACTACCATCATTGGTTTTAACACTCAATAAAACATTGGCAAACGAGCAAGAGTTTCATGAACCAAAGTTTAATGTTATTGATGAAGAAGAAGAAAATTAGAATTTCTTGAAGCCATTCCTGTTATCCGTTTCAATCTTTCTTTATAAATTGCTTTTTTCTACGGCTTTTTAAGAGCTTCCTTTGGTGGCTTTAAAAAACCAAGAAAAAATACAATTTATAAAGAAAGGATTTTCACTTCTATCAGGGCTAAAATTGCGTAGAAAAATTTATATTTACTTTTAAATTCATTAATATTACTATTTATAATTCGCCCAGTTATTTTCGCTTTTTTATCGTATATTTGCCTAGTTATTTTCTCTTTTTATAATAAAACTCGGCTATGAAAAATGATAAAAAATACTTTAAAAGATTGATAGACAATTCATTGTTTAATTGGAAAGATGATGACAATAAGAAGCCACTTCTCTTACGAGGTGCAAGACAAGTTGGAAAATCATCTGCAATTAGAAATTTAGGGAAATCATTTGAATATTATATCGAAATTAATTTTGAAGAAAATACAGCTATTAAAAAACTTTTTGATGGTCTAAATTCTATTGAAAATATATGTTCAAAACTAGAAATAATATTTAGTATTCCTATAATTGAAGGTAAGACATTACTTTTTTTAGATGAAATTCAATCGTGTGAAAATGCTATTTTGTCGTTACGCTTTTTCTATGAAAAAATGCCAAATTTGCACGTTGTTGCTGCTGGATCACTTTTAGAATTTGCGCTGCAATCACTTCCTTCATTTGGTGTTGGAAGAGTAAGAACACTTTTTGTTTATCCTTTTTCGTTTGATGAATTTTTAATTTCTCTAAATGAAAATAAATTAGTAGAACTTAAAAATAATGCTAACTCTAACAATCAGTTGGATGAAATTTTTCATCTAAAACTCACAGACTATTTTAAGCAATTTTTAATTATTGGAGGAATGCCAGAAGTTGTATCAAGATATGCTCAAAATAAAAAGTTAAGTGAAGCACAACAAATATTAGACGATTTAATCATTTCATATAAAAGTGATTTTGTAAAATACAACAAACGCATACCTTTTGATAGAATAAATGAAGTATTTGAAGCGGTTTCTAAACAAATGGGGAATAAATTTATTTACACAAAAGCAGGAAATAATCTATCTCATATTCAAATAAAAGAAGCTTTACAATTATTGATTCTTGCAGGATTAGTAATTCCAGTTACACATACTTCTGCAAATGGAATTCCACTTGGTGCAGAAATTGATTCAAAAAAACGTAAAATGCTAATTTTAGATACAGGTTTATTTCAAAGAATATTAAATTTAGATATTTCAATAATAACATTCGAAGAAAATCTAAACGTCATTAATAAAGGTGCAATAGCCGAATTATTTTTTGGTTTAGAATGGTTAAAATACAGTAATCCATTTACACAAAATCAATTGTATTATTGGCATCGAGAAAATAAAACAGGAAATGCAGAAGTCGATTATGTAGTTCAAAAACAAATCAATATAATTCCTGTAGAAATTAAATCTTCCAATAGTGGATCTATGCAAAGTTTACGAATATTTCTGTCTGAAAAGAAAATTTCAAAAGGTATTCGATTTTCATTAGAAAATTTTTCAAGCATGGAAGACGTTACAATTTATCCATTATATGCAGTAAATAATTTTTTCAATTCTTAAATAAAATATTACTTTTTATAAAAATCAATTTAAACTATATTTGCAACTTAGAGTTATATTAAAATCTCAGTAAAAATGAAACATACTAAAGTTAAAGAATTACTAAACAGTACAGCAACTTTAAACGAAATAAATGCCAAAGGTTGGGTAAGAACTTTTAGAAACAATCAATTTATTGCCTTAAACGATGGTTCTACAATTAATAATATTCAATGCGTAGTAGATTTTGAAAACACAAGTGAAGAAACTCTAAAAAGAATCACAACTGGAGCAGCAATATCAGTAACTGGAGCTTTGGTAGAAAGTCAAGGCGCAGGACAAAAATATGAAATACAAGTTTCTAAATTAGAAATTCTTGGCGATTGCGATGCAGAGAAATTCCCAATACAACCAAAGAACAAACCAAGTTTAGATTTTCTTCGAGAAAATGCTCACTTGCGTGCAAGAACAAATATGTTTGGTGCAATTATGAGAGTTCGTTCGGTTCTTTCGTTTGCAGTACATAATTATTTTCAAGAAAAAGGATTTGTCTATGTAAACACACCAATCATAACTGGTTCTGACGCAGAAGGTGCAGGCGAAATGTTTAAAGTTACCGCTTTACCATTTGACAATACACCAAGAACCGAAGATGGAAAAGTAAATTACAAAGAAGATTTCTTTGGAAAAGAAACCAATCTTACCGTTTCAGGTCAATTAGAAGGTGAAACTTTTGCAATGGCTTTGGGTCAGATTTACACTTTCGGACCAACATTTCGTGCAGAAAATTCAAACACATCGCGTCATTTAGCCGAATTTTGGATGATAGAACCAGAAGTTGCCTTCAATGATTTGGATGACAATATGGATTTGGCAGAAGATTTTATTCAATACGTAATTAAATATACATTGGATAAATGTCAAGAAGATTTAAAGTTTTTAGAAACAAGATTATTAGACGAAGAAAAATCGAAACCACAAGCAGAACGTAGCGAAATGGCCTTGTTAGAAAAACTAAATTTCGTTTTAGAAAACAATTTCAAACGAGTTTCTTATACAGAAGCAATTGCTATTTTAAGAGATTCAACACCAAATAAAAAGAAAAAATTCAATTATATTATTGAAGATTGGGGTGCAGATTTGCAAAGTGAACACGAAAGATATTTAGTAGAAAAACATTTTAAATGTCCAGTAATTTTGTTTGATTATCCAGCAAATATAAAAGCATTTTATATGAGATTGAACGAAGATGGAAAAACAGTTCGAGCTATGGATATTCTTTTTCCTGGAATTGGAGAAATCGTTGGCGGAAGTCAAAGAGAAGAACGTTACGATGTTTTACTTGAAAAAATGAAAGCATTAGGAATTGACGAAGAAGAACTTTGGTGGTATTTAGACACAAGAAGATTTGGAAGCGCAGTGCATTCTGGTTTCGGATTAGGATTTGAAAGATTGGTATTATTTGTAACAGGAATGACCAATATTCGTGATGTAATTCCTTATCCTAGAACGCCTTTAAACGCAGAGTTCTAAGACACTAAAATTCTGCCACGAAGACACAAAGGCACAAAGTTTTTAATTTTATTAAATGATAAAAATAAATTTAAACTTTTTGCTATTGAAAGCATGTAAATAGAAATAAACTTTACGTCTTAATGCCTTTGCGTCAAAAAAACAAAATATATGCCATCAGAAAGAATTGAAGAAATAGCCAGAATAATTGTAAATTCAGCTTTTAAAGTTCACAAAGAACTTGGACCAGGTTTACTAGAAAAAGTATACGAAGCATGTCTTGCTTATGAAATTGAAAAAGCAGGATTAAAAGTAAAAAGACAAGTTGATATTCCCATTATATATGATGGAGTACAATTAAATGAAAAGTTAAGATTAGATTTGATAGTTGAAAATCTTGTTATTGTTGAAACTAAAGCAGTTGAAATAGTTAATCCAGTATGGCAAGCACAAATTATCAGTCATTTAAGATTAACAAATAATGAATTAGGATTTTTAATTAATTTTAATGTTTCATTAATCAAAAATGGAATAAAAAGATTTATAAACACAAAAAATTAGCCACAAAGGCGCTAAGACACAAATAAAAAGTTTTTAATTTTAACCTTTTGTAAATTTTTTTAATAAAAAAACTTTGTGCACTAGTGACTTTGAGGCAAAGAAAGAAAATAAAAAGCTTCGTGCCTTTGTGCCTTCGTGGCAAAGAAAAAAACTTAGCGACTTAGTGCCTTTGTGGCAAAAAACAAACCGTGTCTTATCATGTTAAAGCAAAACTTACAATTCAAATTATCTCAAAAATTATCACCTCAACAAATTCAGTTGATGAAGCTCATTCAATTGCCAACATTGGCATTTGAGCAACGTTTATTGGAAGAAATGAACGAGAATCCAGCATTAGAAACTGGAAAAGATGAAGAAGAAGTTTTTGAAAAAGACGAATTTGACAACAACGACGAATATGACGATTATGAAGGAAGCGATAATATTGAAGCCGACGACATTAATGTTGACGAATATTTAAGCAACGACGAAATTCCAGATTACAAACTACAAGCCAATAATTTTAGCGATGACGATGACGATCGAGAAAATCCGTATGCATCGCCAGTAAGTTTTCATCAAGATTTAATCAATCAATTAAACACTTTTATATTAAATGATACCGACAGAGAAATTGCAGAATTTCTTGTTGGTAGCATTGACGATATGGGTTACATTCGTAGAACAATTCAAGATATTGTTGACGATATGGCTTTTACACAAGGCATTTATACTGACGAAAAATCGGTTGAAAAAGTCTTGCATATTATTCACGAATTAGAACCATCTGGAGTTGGAGCACGCGATTTACAAGAATGTTTATTGCTGCAATTAAAGCACAAAACACCAACAGAATATGTTGAATTGGCAACAGATATTATAGAAAATCAATTTGAAGCATTTACCAAAAAACACTATGATAAGTTACTTCAAAAGCATAATATTTCTAATGAGCAATTAAAAAAAGCCATTCACGAAATAGAAAAATTAAATCCAAAACCTGGTGGATCTTTTACAGGAAATAATAAAGTTACCGAAAATATAGTTCCAGATTTCGCAATCAGAATAAACGATGGCGATCTAGAATTAACCTTAAATGGCAGAAATGCACCATCATTGCACGTTTCTAAAGATTACCAAGAAATGATGCAAACCTATAAAGATTCTCGCGACAAATCGAATTCTCAAAAAGATGCAGTTCAATTCATTAAGCAAAAATTAGACTCGGCAAAATGGTTTATTGATGCTATAAAACAACGTCAAGAAACGCTTTTTGTAACTATGAATGCGATTATGCATTTTCAAGAAGAATTTTTTCTTGATGGCGAAGAAACCTCAATGAAACCTATGATTCTTAAAGACATTGCCGATATGGTTGGTCTGGATATTTCAACCGTTTCTCGTGTTGCCAACAGCAAATATGTCGATACGCCATACGGAACAAAACTGATAAAAGAATTCTTTTCAGAAGCCATGAAAAATGATCAAGGCGAAGACGTTTCAACCTTAGAAATCAAGAAAATTCTACAGAATACTATTGAAGACGAAGACAAGCAAAAGCCACTTCCAGATGATCAATTGGCCGAAATTTTAAAAGAAAAAGGATATCCAATTGCAAGAAGAACTATTGCAAAATATAGAGAACAGCTAGATATTCCTGTTGCTCGAATGAGAAAAAAGATTTAATCTGAACTTTTTTAATCTGAACTTGTTTAATCTGAACTTGTTTCAGATTCTCTTGAATTTATTTTAAAATTTTTTTTATCTGAAGCGAATGGTTTGCGAATTTCTATAATCCATATTCCTGCTGTACATTACAATCTTTTCATTTTAAAAAAAATGAAAAGGATTTTCATTTCCATCAGGACTATAAAGATATGTCTTTTCTAAAATTATAATTTCAAAACAACTATAAATATTTTTTCAAAACTGCTTCTTTCTGTTTTGGAATTGAAGCTATTTCAGTTTCTAAAACAGTTATTTTTGCCTCTATTTTTTCAACTTTTGAAACTATTTTTTGTTGTTCATTAAGTGGTGGAAAAGGGATTTAAATAAAAATTGTCGTTAAATGTTGTCCGTATTTTTCATTATAAACTTCAATTTTATACCCATCATAATTATTTCTAGACCAAACTAATTCTGTAATTCTAATAAAATAATTAAACCAATTTCTTTCTCCTAAAATTTTTGGATTTAGTTTATTGGTTTCGATGGCTTTTAGGATTTTATTTTCTGTCATATCATAAGTATTTCTTTAAAACGTCTTCTTTTTGTTTTGGAATTTCATCAATTTGAGTTTTTAAAACTTTTATCCTTCCTTCAATTTTGTCAATTTCAGAAACTATTTTTTGTTGTTCAGAAAGCGGTGGAACAGCAATTTTTATTCCTTGTATTCTATCTATTGAAGCTCTTTTTGTTCTTGAAAACTCAAATGCTTTTCCCTCTTTTTCCAAAATAAAGCCAAGATATTTTTCATTGATAGAATTGTCTTTTACTCTCAAAACACCACAATGATCAGTTGGATAAAAAGGATAATCCTTTGGAAGATAATTGACCATCCAATCGCCATCAATTCCCCATAAAACTGACGGTTTACTGAAATCTTCAATTAATAATCTATTTATACTTCCAAATGGTTCAATAACATTGGCACTGTAAACAGGAATTTTACCGTTTTCTACAAACTCGTTTTTAAGTACACGTTTTCCAATAGAAACTTGAAAAATGCTTTCATCACTTAATCTTACTATCTTGTTTGCTTTTGCTTCTAATTGGCTGAATAAGTTTACAATAGTTTCTTTACCTTTTTTAATTTCTTCTTTTGCTTTCTGTTCTTTTGCCTCTAAAACTTCAATTTCTGAAACTATCTTTTTTTGAATATCTAATAGTGGAAGTGGGATTTGAATTAAGTTTAAATTAGCTTGATTGAGTTTTGGAACACTTAATCCTGAAATGTATTCAGATAAATCAAATTTGTTTAAGATTTCAACTAGAAACTTATCTAAAATCAACTCTCTATTTGGCTTTATAACATGAGCATGGTTGTTAACCCAATATTTACCTTCTACAATAAATGCTGAATTTTCATTTGCACCCCATTTAGCTCCATCTTCTCCTATTAAAATTAATTTTTCGTCAAAAATAAAATCATTAACGTAGTCAATTATACCTGTAGCACCATAATAAGGATAATCTCCTTTTTCCCTAGCTGATTTTGACAATGGAATTCTTTTATTGTCAAAATTTTCTACTAATTCACCAAGTTTTTTAATTTCATATTTACTTTCAATCTTTACTTTTTTTTTAGCACTAGTTGAAAAATCTTTTTCAAATTCAACTCTATCAAAAGTTAACATTTCAAGTAAATCAATATATGATATATTTTCTTTTAAATTTTCTGCTATTTCTAAATTATGACTGCCTAAAAAGGCATTAAAAATATAACTACTTACTTTTGAAAAATCGTTATTATCTTTGGTATTATATAGTTTTGTGGATTCGTCAATTGTTTTGCCATCTTTTATTGAATGCATTCCTTCACTTCCTCTTCTATCTGAAAAGCTATATCCTAAAAATTGTTTCTCTGCATCTTTTTCACCGCTTTTTACTAAAACTATATTTTTTTGATTATAAGCAATAATGAAATGCAATAATTTATCTTTTTCAATTTCAATAATTTTATCCCAAAACTCAATTTCTTTTTTAATTTTTAATTTTTTTCGATATTCTTTATAAATTTCGTGTTCTTTAATAGCATTAGTTGGTTCTTTTTTCAATATAGAAACATAATCACCAAATGAAATACTTTCCCAAACATAATTTAAATATTTAGAAATAGGTTTTTCAATTTGATTAATAGTATTGTCTATAAACTCCGTATAAAATTTATCTACATATTTTTTTAATTTAATGATGTCTTTATTGTTTTTCCTTCTCAGGAATAAAGTTGCAGTTGGTGTATTTGTTGCCATAAAAGTATTTCCACCCAATTCAGCAATTGCAATAATATCAAAATATTGCAAAATAATCTCTCTAGTTTTAGTTTGAATTCCTGTATTGTATAATATTGATTTAGGCAATACAATTGCTGCAACTCCATCATCTTTCAACAGATGTTTTGTTCGTTCTACAAAAAGACATTCAATATCTTTACTTTTTTCTGAAAGATAAGGATATAATTTAAAATCGTTTTGTGCACCAATGTATTCTAAATCATCCTTACAATCATTTACAGAATAAGGTGGATTTGATAAAACCAATGAAAATTTAGCTTTTGTAGAATCTTCAAGGTTAGTGTTATCTTTCAATAAACCTTTATAAGTTTTAGAAGTTTCAAAGCTGTCTAAACCATCACCATGAATAACTTGAGCCACACCATCGCCATAAAAATAACAACCTACTTTGGCTACTTTAACTAAACGGTAATCTTTTTCAATTCCATAAACATATTTTGCTGCCCATTCATAAGGATCGGCTTGCCAAGATTTTACTTGTTTTATTGCTTTTGGAAAGAAATTTTTCATTTCTTCTTCATTAAAAGCATTAATAATATCTTGGTATTCTTCCATTGCTTCCGTAATGAAATGTCCACTTCCTGCAGCATAATCAATTATAGCAGGTAATTCCGGAGCTTCCTTGTTTACTTCTTTTTCTATCATTTGTTTGATAGGTAAAGAGCGTACAATGAATTTAGTTATTGGTGGCGGCGTAAAGTATTGACCAACTTCTTGTTTTAATCCTGTAGTCAATAATTTCTCAAAGAAATCAGACAAATGTTGTTGTTTTCTCGGATAACGTATTTGATATTTTTCTAAAAGTTTTACAACATCTTTTAATACACGCTGATTTTCATCAAAACTTGCATCATCTAAAACTTCTTTTATAGCAAGTATATTATTGAATTTTAAAACTTTTTTCTTCTTTTCTAAAAGTTCTTCAGGTGAATTTGCTTTGAAATCCTTTTCATCTATTCCTTCAATTTCTTTTTGAAGAAAAGCAAACAAACCATCTTTATGCAAATTAATTAAACGAACTTGAAAATCTACAGCATTATCATTCTCTCTCCAATGAAAATCTAACTCATCATTTTCTCTTTTAGCCTCATCATACAATTTTGCTAAAAAAAGATTGAATATTTTATTAAATGCGTTAGGTTTATCCGAAACCGAATGTTTGCGAAGTATTGAAGCAAATTCATGAAATATTTTGGTGCTTTCTGCTTCGTTTAATTCTTTTAAATCTGCTTTTGTAAATTTTTTGCTTTTAAAATCATAAGGTTCATTCTCCCAAATACCTATATGTTTAGTATTTTTATTCCAAATATTAAAAAAATCTTTTACATCACCAGTTCGATAATCTTCTTCTATTTTTACAATTTCATTCTTGTAATTTATATCTTTACCATTTAATTCAGATGCATAAAGCATAATTACATCTGGTTTATTACTAAATTTGAAATAAGTAAATAATTGTCCTCCATCTTTTTTCATTCGAGTAAATTCTTTCTCAAATTCTTTTCCGTAGGTTTTACATTCAATTAATAAGTATTCTGAACCATCTTCACGAGTAACACAAATATCTAATCTACCAGAATTTTGATGTCCAGCTGGCCAAACTTTTTCTAATTGTATGTTTTCTGGTTTGTAACCTTTTACAAGTAATTTATCAACACATTCAAGAACTACCCAATCTTCTGGCTTTGTAATGTTTTGAGAATCTTTGGTTTGAATTTTGATTTTTCCACCAAAGTGAAAGGTTTGTTTTTCAAAATCTACTTCAATAGCATAGTCATCGGTATATTTTTTTATAAATATTCCTGATGTATTTTCTTTTGGTAAAAAACCAATTGCTTGTATAAGATTTTTGAAAGGCATAGATGTAGATTTTAGCAAAAATATAATTTAAAAGATAAAATTATACACAGAATTTATTTTTTTTCCACATTAATATTAACTTTTTTAAGATAAATAAAAACTAAATGAATTTATATATTTGCTTTTCAAAGAAATCTAACCTTGAAAAAAATACTTCCTTTTTTTTCCTATCTCTTCCATCCTATTTTTATTCCGCTTCTTGGAACACTTTTTTATATTTATTTTAATCAAAATTATTACTCTACTCAACACTATTTATTATTACTTTTTCAAGTAGTAATTATAACATTTTTATTGCCTTTAACCTTTTTTTATTTGCTAAGAACCTTTGGAAAAGTAGATACTATAATGCTTACTGAAACTTCTCAAAGAAAAATTCCACTTATAGTTCAAATTTGTTTAACCGCAGTTTTAATTCAAAAAAGTGTTATTATAGATAGGTTTCCAGAGTTATTTTTTTTCTTCCTTGGCGGAATCATCAGTACAATTATAGCTTTACTTTTTGTATTTGCCAACATTAAAGCTAGTATTCACATGATAGCCATGAGCGCATTAACATTTTTTGCAATTGCTCTAAGCATTCATCATCAAGAAAATTGTATTGCAATTGTCGCTATTTTATTTTTAATTTCTGGTTTGGTTGCAACTTCAAGATTGTATATGAAAGCTCATACATTAACCGAATTGATGTTAGGTTATACTTTCGGAATGCTTCCACAACTGGTGTTATGGTGGTTTTGGTTATAAAATATAAAATTGTAATCCAATGTTTAAAGTATTCATTTTAATATCTTGACCTTCTATTTTTGCCGATTTAAATATTGAATTTAATCCATAATAAACATAAGCATTCCAAGTAGTCCATCCAGCAGTAATGTAACAACCGTAATGTAATTTATTAAAATCTGGATTGTTTTTTATAACAATAGTTTGAATATCATTAACAAACTTATATTTATCAGAAAATAAATAACTTACTTTAAAACCAGTATAAATTCTCCAAAATTTATGGCTTGCAAATGTAGAATTTCGCCATCTCACTTCAAATGGAATTTCTAAATAATGTAACGATTGTTTGTTTTTTTGATAAAAAATATCGTTAGAAAGTATTTCATATTCTCTAGTTTCACTTCCATTTACATCAACCGATTTGTATTGATATAAATTATGATTGTAAGTAGTTGCTGCATATCCTAAACCAACTGCTAAGGCAAAAGTTCTATTTTTATTTAAAGGAAAGTCTCTTAAAAACCCAACCGAAATAGCAGGAGAAAATTTAATTTGATTTAAATCTTTAGGGATTTTTTGAAGATTACCATAAGAAAAATTAAAATAAAACTGATCTTCTCTATATAAAGAATCAACTTTTACAACTACAGAATCTTTTTTAATGTCTTGCGCAAAAACACTAAAAAACGAAAAAAGAATAAAAATTTTTATTAGAAATTTCATAAAATAATTTATGGTATAAACTTACGAAAAAATAAAATTACAGATGTTAAAAACATTTTGAAATAAAAAAAGCATCCTAAAACTAAAGATGCTTTTCTAAATCTAAAATTTAAATCGTTTAAAATAATCCTTCAATAGATAAATATCTTTCGCCTGTATCATAATTAAAAGTAAGTACAATTGCATCACTAGAAATAGTTTGCAGTTTTTTAGAAACAGCAGCAAGTGATGCTCCAGAAGAAACGCCAACTAAAATTCCTTCTTTTTTGGCAATCGTTCTAGTAAAATCATAAGCTTCGTCTTTATTAACTTGAATTACTTCATCAATAATATTGGCGTGATAATTTTCTGGAATAAAACCAGCACCAATTCCTTGCAATGGATGTGGCGCAGGATTTCCACCACTTAAAACAGGAGACAATTCTGGTTCAACAGCAATAACTTTTAAATTTGGAAATTTTTCTTTTAAAACTTCGGCAACTCCAGTTATGTGTCCACCAGTTCCAACACCAGTAATTATATAATCTAAACCATCAGGAAAATCGGCTAGAATTTCTAACGCAGTTGTAGTTTTATGAATTTCTATATTGGCAGGATTGTTAAATTGCTGTGGCGACCAAGCGTTTGGAGTTTCTAAAACCAATTCTGCTGCGCGTTCAATTGCGCCTTTCATTCCTTTTTCTCTTGGAGTAAGTTCAAATTGTGCTCCATAAATTTCCATTAATTTTCTACGTTCAACACTCATAGATTCTGGCATAACCAAAATTACTTTGTAACCTTTTACAGCTGCTACTAATGCCAAACCTATTCCAGTATTTCCAGATGTTGGTTCAATAATAACACTATTTGAGTTTAAAAGTCCTTTCTTTTCGGCATCTTCAATCATGGCTAAGGCAATTCTGTCTTTAATACTGTTTCCAGGATTGTTACGTTCTAGTTTAATAAAAACGTTATTTTTAGGAAATAATCTACTTAGTTTTACAACAGGAGTATTTCCAATAGTTTCTAAAATGTTTTTTGCTTTCATACTTCTTTTTTATAATTAATTTTTCTCTTTTTTAAATACTAAAATTCAATGCTTCTGGAAAATTTTGTTTGTTTTTAACCACAATTTCACTTTTATGAAATACTAACGATTGAGCAGGAATTGAATTAGTAATCCAAACATTTCCTCCAATTATAGCATCTTTTCCAATTGTAGTTTTTCCTCCAAGAATGGTTGCGTTGGCATAAATTACTACATTATCTTCAATTGTTGGATGACGTTTTTCATTACTTTTATCCTTACTTACAGTCAATGCGCCAAGCGTTACACCTTGATATATTTTTACATTTTTACCAATAATTGCGGTTTCTCCAATTACAATTCCTGTTCCGTGATCTATAAAAAAACGTTCGCCAATTGTTGCT
>JAYVKR010000100.1:0-13536 GCA_043768185.1 Flavobacterium sp. | reverse complement strand
GTTGGGCAAACAAAAGTAAAATCTTTTGGATACCAAAATAAAACAACTTTCTTTTTATTGTTGATTGCTTCTTCCAAAACATTGATTCTTAAATTATCGCCCATTTCTGAAATAGCATCTACTGTAATGTTTGGAAATTTTTTACCTACTAATGACATAATTGTATTTGTTTATTGTTATTTTAAATTTTGTGCAAAAGTAGTACCTAAATCATTAAATTTCAACTGATATTGATCATATTTTAATGTCTTATGAAAAGTTTAACTGATGTTTACCAACAAATTAATATCAATACAAAAAAAAAATTAATGCTATAGTTTTTATCTATTGAAATTTAATTTTACTATGAATAAATCTGTGTAATTTCGTGATTCAATCAATTACTTAGTAAATAGCAATATGGAAAATAATCCCAAAGACAGTCAAACTTCTTATAATGTAAACAGTAATCCAAATGGTGAAAGTAAATGTCCATTTGGAGGAGATATTGCTGGTGGACCAATAAATATGGAAAATGCGAAAATCAAACAGATGAATAGTAAAGGTCCAATTAATCGTGATTGGTGGCCAAATCAATTAAAATTAAATATTCTGCGTCAGCATTCATCGATTTCTAATCCAATGAATAAGGATTTTGATTATGCAAAGGAATTCAAATCAGTTGATTTAGCTGCATTAAAAAATGATATTTATGATTTGATAAATACATCACAAGATTGGTGGCCAGCAGATTATGGAACTTATTCTGGATTTTTTATTAGAATGGCTTGGCACAGTGCAGGAACGTATAGAACATCTGATGGTCGTGGTGGTTCTGGTTCTGGAAGTCAGCGTTTTGCACCATTAAATAGTTGGCCAGACAATGCCAATTTAGATAAAGCACGATTATTACTTTGGCCAATAAAACAAAAATATGGTAAGAAAGTTTCTTGGGCAGATTTAATGATTCTTGCAGGAAATTGTGCTTTAGAAACTGCAGGATTTAAAACTTTTGGATTTGGTGGTGGAAGAGTTGATACTTGGGAACCACAAGAAGACGTATATTGGGGAAGTGAAAGAGAATGGTTGGCAGACAATAGATATTATGGCGAAAGAGAATTAGAATATCCATTGGCAGCAGTACAAATGGGATTGATTTATGTAAATCCAGAAGGACCAAACGGAAATCCTGATCCATTAAAATCGGCTTACGATATTAGAGAAACATTTGCTAGAATGGCAATGAATGATGAAGAAACTGTGGCATTAATTGCTGGTGGACACACTTTGGGAAAAACACACGGCGCAGCAGATCCAAGTAAATATATAGAACTAGAACCAGCAGCAGCAGGAATTGAAATGCAAAGTCAAGGTTGGAAAAATAATTTTGGTACTGGAAATGGAGGTGACACCATTACCAGCGGATTGGAAGGTGCGTGGACAACTACACCAAACAAATGGAGTCATAATTATTTCGAAAATTTATTTCAATATGAATGGGAATTATCTAAAAGTCCAGCAGGCGCACATCAATGGAAACCTGTAAATAATGGTGGAGCAGGAACAATACCTGATGCTCACGATTCAAATAAAACACACCAACCATTTATGTTAACTACAGATTTAGCATTGCGAGTTGATCCAGCTTATGAGAAAATATCTAGAAGATTTTTAGAAAATCCAGAAGATTTTAATGACGTTTTTGCAAGAGCTTGGTTTAAATTAACACATAGAGATATGGGACCAAAATCTTTATATTTAGGAAATGAAGTTCCTACAGAAGAATTAATTTGGCAAGATCCAATTCCGAATGTAAATTATACTCTTATTAGTGAAGATGACATTAAAAATTTAAAATTTTCTTTGGTTTCATCTGGATTAACTATTTCAGAATTGGTTTCTACAGCATGGGCATCTGCATCAACTTTTAGAGGTACAGACAAACGTGGTGGCGCTAATGGTGGTCGTTTAAGATTACTTCCGCAAAGAGATTGGAAAGTAAATAATCCTGCACAATTGTCTAAAGTTTTAGCAATTTTAGAAAAAATTCAAAAAGATTTTAATGCTTCACAATCAGAAAACAAAAAAGTTTCTATTGCAGATTTAATTGTTTTAGGTGGATGTGTTGGAGTAGAACAAGCAGCGAAAAATGGTGGATTTGATGTAAAAGTTCCATTTACGCCAGGAAGAGCTGATGCTTCTCAAGAACAAACAGATATTGATTCGTTTGATGTTTTAGAACCTCAAGCTGATGGTTTTAGAAATTATTCTAGAACAGAATTTACAGTTTCTGCCGAAGAATTATTAATAGATAAAGCACAATTATTATCGTTAACTGCTCCAGAAATGGAATTGTTAGTTGCAGGAATGAGAGTTTTGAATACTAACTTTGATCAATCTAAAACAGGCGTTTTTACCAATAGTCCAGAATCTCTGACTAATGATTTCTTTGTAAATTTATTGGATATGAGTACAACTTGGAAAGCGGTAACAGAATCTAGTGAGTCATTTATTGGAAGCGATAGAAAAACTGGCGATATCAAATGGATTGGAACTCGTGTAGATTTAATTTTTGGATCGAATACCGAATTAAGAGCCATTGCAGAAGTTTATGCTTGTGAAGATGCAAAAGAACAATTTGTTCATGATTTTATTTCGGCTTGGACTAAAGTGATGAATTTAGATAGATTTGATTTGGTATAAATTAAATTAAAATCAATAAATTTAAAAGGTAGTTTGTCAACAAACTGCCTTTTTTGTTTTAAACCAATAATTTTTTAAACCATTAAGAAAGTTAAGGTCATTAAGATGTATGATTCATTGGATTTTTAATGGATAAATACAATTATTAAACTTCAAAGTTGTTTTAAACCTTTAAAATTTAGAACTATAAATATTTTTTTATTTTATAAATATATTTGAATTTATTCCTTTGAGAGTTCACATGAAAAAACCTTAATGACCTTAACTTTCTTAATGGTTTAAAATTTTTATTTTTTGTTAATTCAATATAGTATAAAGATTTATATATTTGTTTCCAACAAGATTAACAAAATATTATTTTATCCTTACATAAATACACTATGAATTTTTCCAATTTATTCCGAAAAAAATCAACAAAAGCAATAGTTCAAGAAGGTGGCGATGGAGAACATTCTAGTTTAAATAAAGTTCTAAACGTAAAAGATTTAACATTTTTTGGAATAGCAGCCATAATTGGTGGTGGTACTTTTAGCGCCATAGGAAACGCTTGTTTTTCTGGTGGACCAGCAGTTGTACTTTTATATATTATGTGTGCAATCGCTTGTGGATTTACAGCCATGTGTTATGCCGAATTCGCTTCGCGTGTACCAGTTTCTGGAAGCGCTTACACGTATGCTTATGTATCTTTTGGTGAAATTTTTGCATGGATAATTGGTTGGGCATTAATCATGGAATATTCTATAGGAAATATTTATATCGCTTTTTCGTGGAGTGGTTATTTTACAAATTTATTAGAATCTTTTCACATTTTTTTACCAGAATGGTTAACTATAAATTATAAATCGGCACAAGATGCTGTTATATCAAATAAAGGTGTTGAAGGTTTGGCAGCTTGGAAAAACGCACCAATTATTGGTGGTTTAAAAATAATTTTCGATTTGCCTGCAGTAATAATCAATTTACTGATAACTTACTTAGTTTATAGAGGAACAAAAGAATCTAGAAATTTTAGTAATATAATGGTTTACATAAAGTTAGCCATAATTATTTTGGTAATTGTCGTTGGTGCTTTTTATGTTGATATTGACAATTGGACTCCATTTATGCCAAACGGATTTAGTGGTGTTATGGGTGGAGTTTCAGCGGTTTTCTTTGCTTATATTGGTTTTGATGCCGTTTCGACTTTGGCAGAAGAAACTAAAAATCCGCAACGCGATTTACCAAAAGGTATGATTTATTCGTTGGTAATTTGCACCGTAGTTTTTATAGTTTTGGCGTTGGTCATTACAGGAATGGTTTCTTATGAATTGCTTGGCGTAAGTGATCCATTGGCTGAAATTTTTGCATTAAAAGGTGTAAAATGGATGTTATTTCTAGTTTCAATTGCAGCAGTTGTAGCAATGACAAGTGTTTTATTAGTTTTTCAAATGGGACAACCAAGAATTTGGATGACCATGTCTCGTGATGGCTTAATGCCAAAGAAATTTGCAGAAATTCATCCAAAATATAAAACACCAAGTTTTGCAACTATTGTAACAGGTTTGGTAGTTGGAATTCCAATATTTTTTACTGATGAAAACTTTGTTTTAGATTTTACAAGTATAGGAACTTTATTTGCATTTGTACTAGTTTGTGGTGGCGTTTTAATGCTTTCTCCTCAAAGTGAAACTGAACTTGCAGAACGAGCAACAAAAGGAAAATTCAGAATTCCGTATGTGAATTCTAAGTTTATTTTTCCTGCGATAATATTTATTGCTGTTGTATTAATTGTTAATTATCTACCAACATTTTTTTCGGATATTCTTGATTTTTCTAATGGTAAAATGGCAACTAGTATTCCGATGCTAGTATTTTTACTAGTTTGTGTTGTAATGACGTTTTTATCGTTTACTAAAAATTTATCATTAATTCCGTTATTAGGTTTGGTTTCATGTTGCTATTTACTAACAGGAATGGCAGTTTCTAACTGGATGTGGTTTGGAGTTTGGTTGGTTATTGGATTGGTATTTTACTTTATTTATGGGTATAAAAATAGTAAGTTGAATTTGAAGGTTTAGTAAATTGGCATCAATATAAGTTTAAATAAGAATAAAAACTTTTTACCTATATTTGAAAATCTAAAATTTAAACTAAAATATGCAAGATAATAAACCCGAATTAAAACGTTCTTTAGGATTAATTGATGCCACAAGTTTGGTAGCTGGATCCATGATTGGATCTGGAATTTTCTTGGTAACGGCAGCAATGGCAAGAGATGTTGGATCGGCTGCATGGATTTTAGTTATTTGGTTAGTTACAGGTTTATTAACGATGAGTGCTGCGTTGAGTTATGGCGAATTGGCTGGAATGATGCCCAATGCTGGCGGACAATATGTGTATATTCAACGTGCTTACGGAAAATTAATTTCTTTTCTTTATGGTTGGACGGTTTTTACTGTAATTCAAACTGGAGTTATTGCTGCAGTTGCGGTTGCTTTTGCCAATTATACAGCTGTATTTTTTCCTGTTCTTGAAAATGAAATTTTTAAAATTGGAAAAAGTTTTGTTTTTGGTAACAAACAAGTTTTAGCAATGACAAGTATTGTTTTGCTTACTTATATAAATACGAAAGGTGTAAAAAACGGAAAAATTATTCAGCTTTTTTTTACTTCGGCTAAGTTAATTGCGCTGTTTGCTTTAATAATTTTAGGATTGTATGTTGGACTAAAAACGAATGTTTTTTCTGAAAACTTCACTAATATGTGGGATGCAAGTAAAACTACTCTTGAGGAAAACGGAACGTTAACAATTACAAAATTATCTGGTATTGCATTGCTTGGTGCAATGGGAGCAACTATTATAAATTCATTATTTTCTAGCGATGCCTGGAATAATGTAACTTTTATTGCTGGCGAAATTAAAGATCCTAAAAAAAATATTCCTAGAAGTTTATTTCTTGGAACCTTAATTGTAACTGTAATTTATATTTTGGCGAATATTGCTTATTTGGCATTATTACCTTTGCATGGTAATCCAGAAAGTGGAAATGTTGCAACTAACGGAATTATGTTTGCTAGCCAAGATAGAGTTGGAGCTGCTGCTGCAAGTGTAATTTTTGGAAATATAGGTGTTTTAATTATGGCAGCATTGATAATGGTTTCAACTTTTGGTTGCAATAGTGGTTTAATTTTATCTGGTGGAAGATTGTTTTATGCTATGGCAAATGATGCACTTTTCTTTAAAAAAGCTAAAGAATTAAACCAACATCAAGTTCCAGAAAAAGCACTTTGGTTGCAATGTATTTGGGCTTGTATTCTTTGTATATCTGGAAAATATGGCGATTTATTGACCTATGCAACATTTGCATCTTTATTGTTTTATATTATTACTATTGGAGGAATTTTTATTCTTAGAAAAAAAGAACCCAATGCCGATAGACCTTACAGAGCTTTTGGATATCCATTTGTGCCAATTTTATATATTATTGTAACTTCATTAATTTGTATTTCATTATTAATTTATGATACTACTAATACTGGACTTGGATTGGTAATTGTAGGTTTAGGAATTCCAGTTTATTATTTATTTTTAAATAAGAAAGAGTAAATTAATGGCACAAAAAAAAATCACCGTCAAGTGATTTTTAATTTTTTTTGATTAACAGTTATTAAGCTCGTGTACCATTTCGTTGGTCATAGACGGAAAGTTGGAAAACCTTTATGTTCTAGATGCTGTTGTGCCAACTTGGCAAATCATAATTGATATTTAATTTTCAACTAATCAAAGTTACCAAGTATTTAAATTTATACGTTGCATAATATTTTATTAGAATTATAAAATTCTCACATAAAAAAAGAGCTAAAAATAATTTTCAGCTCTTTTTTTTTATTATTATTTAAAGTTTATAACATTTACTAGAGACATTTTGTCTTGTCCAATTGTTCTTGCAAATACTAATCGTTTACTATCTGGTAAAAAGTGTATTAATTGATTTACATAAACAACATTACGATCTCTGTCTGGATCATCGTAGTTTGTAAAGCTTAATAAATCGTTTTCATTAACAGAAAAATCAGGTTTTAATGAAAAAAACGAATGATGATGACCAGTATTTAGGTAATAAGATCCTTTTATATTTATCAATCCAAAAGCATCACTTTGTTCTACTATTCTTGAATTGTCCGTTGGAAATTTTATTATTGATTTTAAAATTCCTTCATAAGATAAAACAAACAAGTTTGATAATTCATATCTAAATTTTGGATTAAAAAATAAGTCATTATTCATACTTCCATCAGGGTTTTTAGCATCAACTTCTGTCTTAGCTTGCGTAAATAAATGTATTTCATTATTTTGAAGAAAAATATTTTTAAATTCTACTTCTTTTAATTTTTTCAAAGTATTAAATTCAGAAATTTTATTGTTTTGAAGTGTTTTACCCAATGCTATATCATAAAATAATAATTTATCATAATCGCTTGAATGACTTCCTTTTACTGCATAATTAAAAGCAATTAAATAATCTTGAGAATTTATAGATACTAGTTTAGGTTGTTGTAATTTTAATACTTCTTCAAATACTTTATTTTCTTGACCATCAGACGTTACCGTTGTTAAATAAGTATCCATTTTCGAACTTTTGGCAGAACGAACTAAAACTACTTTACCAGCATTTGAAACAGTATGAAATTCTGTAAAATATTTATCATCAAATGAGACTTCTTTTTGCCATACAATTTCTAGCGAATTGGCATCAAGAACTAAAATAAGATTTACTTCTGGTTCTTCTTTAGCTCTATTTTTGGTACATCTTATTGCGATTAAATTTCCATTGTCCGATTTTTGGAGATTTACATTTGCAGCTTTTCCAGCAGATAAAATTGGATAAGTTGCCACAACTGTAGTTGTAATTTCATTAGTTTTTTTGTCAAAAACTAGTTTAGAAATATCTGTTTTTTTAGATTTAGTAGAATAACTTTCGGTAAAAACTACCGCTTTTCCAGTATTGGTTGCACAAGATCCAAGAACATTATGTAAAGTTCCAATATCAAATTTTGGAAAATTTTGTGTATAGGTATTTATTAACTGATTTTTTTGATCAAATTTTCTAACAATCATTTGATTTCTTGACATCATACCTGTAACATTTGTAGTTGTTAACAGATAAGTGTTATAATTGTCTGTTAATACAAATTCTGGTTTAGTTTCTGCTTTAACATCATAGTCAAATTTAGATCCGAATTCGAATTTTAATTGAGAAAATGAAAATTGAGAAAGAGTAATAGCAAGTAATAAAAATATTTTTTTCATATTATTTAACATTATAAATTGAATTTTCCATGCCTTTTAATTCAGCTTCGTCTTCACTAGATAATTTAATATCTACCAAATGTTCTTGCATTTCATTCAAATATTTTTCTGCATCAGTTTTCTTGTTCATCGCAATATTCAAATTTATTAAATTAAAATAAATGAATTTTGCAATTTTTGCATTTAAATCGGCTTTAGGATTTTTATAATCTATTTTAGTTAATGTATCTATCCAAATATCTAGTCCTTTTTGTAAACCTACCATTGCAGCAGCGGTAATTGCTGCGTTATCTGGTTGCATTTTTTTAATATTTGTGGTAACATAAATATCTGCTTTTTCTAAATCGTCGTATTTTCCTTTATTTTTTACACTCTTTACACTAAAAGCAGTATTTATGGTTGTAAACACAAAGTTTTCATCCAAATAAGAATTTAAAAATGCTATAACTTTATTTAAATGATTTTTTTCTTCAAGTGGTTGATTAATATTATTTGTTGGCGAAGATGAAATCATTGTAAAATCTTGAAAAAAGGATTTATTAATTTTTTCTACACCATTTACTTTTACAATTAATTTAGTTGGTTGATTAGCAAAAGATTGACCAGCATTATCTTGAAATTTTACATTTTGAATATCTACTTTAATATCTATGTAATTGCTTTCTTTATTAAAACCTTTAATATTTATTTGGGTAGCTAAAACATTATTATCCACAATAATATAATCGTTTAAGTTTGGTTCTCTATAAACTGGTGGTTGTGGCTTGTAGTATTGAGGTTTAGAAATCGTATTCATTTTAGGATTTTTACCTTGATCTGTCATTGATAAACGTTCTAATAAAGAAAGTTTTTTAAACTCTGCCGATTCTGCTGCAAACTTCTCTTTAGATTCTAAAACTTCTTGATCGTAATCTTTTAGTTTCTGTTGAAATTCTACTTCGCTATTTTTTACGGTAGTGCTGTATTCGGCTACTTCTTTTTTAAAATCGTCTTTAGATTTTTGAACTACATCTTCTGCTTTTAAATTGTATGGAGATGTTACTGTAACTTTATAACTTCTATTAGCTTCATCAACAAGAATTTTTGGAGCTTTTAAAGATTTAATGTACGCAAGTTCAGATGTTATGCTTTGCGCATTTAAAGAAATTGTAAGTAAGAAAAAAAATAATAATTGTAGTTTAAATTTCATTGTTTTAAATTTTAATTTTTGCAAATATAATGTTTTAATTGTTTGATAAAAAACAGATTATCTATCGAGTTATCAACTATTGTACCAAAAAAAACTCACTTCTTTAAAGTGAGTCTAATTTTTATTTATTTAATTCGCGAATTTGTTTCAACTTGTCTTTCCAAGTAACTAGTTCTTCTTTATGTCTTGCAATTGTTTTTCTAACTTCGGTTACAATTGAATTTTCTTTCTTTGCATTTTTAGTATTTTGAAAGAACTGAATGTTGTTTTCCAATTGAAAAATTTCATTTTGAACTTCATCAATCTTACGCATAACAAAGATTTTCTCGCCATCAAGTTTTCTAGAATCATCACCAAGATTATCCAGTTTATTAGCAAAACGCATTTTATCTGTATCTTTTTTACTCAAGCTTAATTTTTCGAACAATGCATCTAAAATTTTATTAAATTTTCCTTCAATATGTCTTCTATTAAAAGGAACTCTTCCTAAAGTTTTCCAAGCTTCAATGTGCGCTTTTATAGCATCTAAATCGGTTTTATGTTCGCCAATTAATTCAAATGATTTTAACGTTTCTAAATACTCTTTTTTCTTTTCAAAAGCAGCAACTTCTTCGCTATCTTCTTCTTTTTTAGTGTTTTTTAAACGTTCAAAATAATAATTGCAAGCTGCTCTAAACTCATTCCAAAGTGTGTCTGAAAATTTTCTTGGCACATGACCAATTTGTTTCCACTCTTCTTGTATTTGTTTCATCATTGCAGTTGTAGCAACAAAATCTTCACTTTCTTTTAATTCATTGGCTTTGGCAACCAATGCTTGTTTTAAACTTAAATTATCGTTTTGATCTTTTTTAATGTCTTTATAAAAAGAATTTTTAAGCACATTAAAGTTTCTCACAGTAGTTTTAAAACTTGCCCAAGTTGCTTCGTTTACATCGCTAGGAACTTTTCCTGTTGCAAAAAAATCATTACGCAACGCTTCAACTTTTACTATTTGGTTTAACCAAGCTTGGTGCGATTCTACTTTTTCTTTAGAAAGAACATCTAATTGAGCAACAATTTCATTTTTCTTAGCAAGATTTTCTGTTTCTACAGCTCTAAAACTTTCGTAAAACACTTCTCTTTGGTCGTGCATTTGCTTAGTTAAATCGCTAAATTTTTTCCATATTTCTTCTCTGTGTTCTCTAGAAACTGGTCCAATATCTTCTTTCCAAATTTTATGTAAATCTTGTAATTCTCTAAACGCTTTGTTAGAATCTGTATCTACAACAAGTTCTTCTACACGAGCAATAATTTTCAGTTTTAAATCTAAATTGTGTTTAAAATCAATATCTCTTGCTTCTCTATCAAGGTGTAAAAAATCGTAAAAATTTTCAATATGAAAGTGATAATTATTCCAAACGTGGTTGTATTTGTCTTTAGGAATTGCTCCTGCAACTTTCCAACGTTCTCTAATATCGTTTAGTTGCTTCAACGAAGATGAAATATTTTCTGGCGAATGAATTAAATTTTTCAATTCTTCAACAATAGCCATTCTGTTTTCTAAATTCTGTTGCAAGTTAGTTTGCAACGATTTAAAATGAGTATTTTTCTTTTCTTTGTAGTGAGTATATAAGGTATCAAATTTAGCTTTTAAAGGAAAACTGTATTGAAAATCTTCTGTACTTTCTGGGTTTTCTACTTTAAACTCTTCTTTTTTCTCATCAATAAAATGATAATATTTAGATAAAAACGCTTTTTTAATCTCTTCAACGTGTTCTCTTACCGACATTACTTTGTCAACAACCACAAGAGTTTCCAAAGCTTCAACCAATTTTTCCATTGGCATAGCTTCATAATCTTCCATAGGAAAATCATGTCTAGCTTTTAACGTTTCATCTTCACTTTCTTCTGCATTAACACTAGCAATTGCATTTACAGCATGATCGTTTTCACTTTGAATTTCTACTGTATCATCTGCAACTTGTTCGTCTGTAAGTTCAATAACATTATCAATTGAAGGTATTTTATGTTCAATCATTGGTTCTTCAATAGCAACTTCTTCAACAATTTCAGTTGCTACAGAAATTTCTTCTTTTACAGTTTCAGTTTCAACTTCTTCAACAATTTCTAGCGGAGTTTCGCTTGCAGTTTCTACAATTTCTTCTGCAACAACTTCTGTAACTTCTTCAACAGTTGCGACTTCATTTTCTGCATCAGCAATTACTTCAACTTCTTGATTTTCAGTTTCTACTGTCTCTAGAGATTCGTTTTTTACGTTTCCATCTGTCTCGATACTTTCACCAGACAGGTTATCATTCTTTTCTTCTAACATTTTATAAATGTGTGAGGTTATACAATTTAAGGTGCGAAAGATAGTAAAATGCGGTTAAAATTCCAAGAAAATCAATGATTACTGTGGTTTTTATTTTTTCTGTAGCGAATGTTTTGGGCTGTATCTACTTTGGTAATTCCTGCTATCATTCCATAAATCCCGAAGAAAAATCGGGATGTTATTCCATTTAATCAGGGCTAAAATAAATTTGTATTGTCTATTTATTCCATATTCTCCAAGCTTTTTCTGCCTGAAAAACCAACATTTCATATCCATTTTTAATTGTTGCTCCTTTTTTCTTAGCTTTCTTTAAAAACTGAGTTTCCTCTGGATTATAAATCAAGTCAAATGCAATATGTTTTTCAGTAAAAAACTCATACGGAATTGGTGGAAATTCCTTCACATTTGGGCTTGTGCCAAGTGGCGTACAATTTATAATTATTTGAAAATTATCAAATGTTGTGGCGTTAATTCTGTCGTAACCTATAGTTTTTTCAGTTGCTTCTCTAGAAACAAACGTGTAAAAAATATCCAATTCATCAAGCGCAAACGCAACAGCTTTTGCTGCGCCACCAGTTCCAAGAATCAATGCTTTTTTATGATGTGGTTGTAGTAAAGGTTCTAGCGATTTTTTAAAACCATACCAATCTGAGTTATAACCTTTTAAATTTCCTTTTTTTGTAAATCGAATTACGTTTACAGCTCCAATTTTAAATGCTTTATCAGATAAAGTATCTAAAAACGGAATTATGCTTTCTTTGTACGGAGTTGTAACATTCAATCCTTTTAAATCTGGATTGTTTTTTAAAATTGTTGGAAATTCTTCAATTGTTGGAATTTCAAAATTTTCGTACGTGAAATTGTCAAATAAATCATCAGCAAATTTTTCTGTAAAATATTTTTTAGAAAACGAATAAGATATTTCCTTTCCTAACAGTCCAAATTTATTCTTGTTTTGTAGCATAAATCATAATTGGAACCGTATAAGAACATCTCACTTTTTTACCATTTTGTTCGCCTGGAATCCATTTAGGCATAGATTTTAAAACCCTTATAACTTCATTTGCCATTCCATAACCTAAATCGCGTATTATTTTTATATCACTTATAGAACCATCTTTTTCCACAACAAACGACGCAAAAACTTTGCCTTTTATTTCACTTTCTTTCATTTCATCTGTCAACTTTATGTTTCTTGACATAAATGAATTAAATTTATCAGTTCCACCAGGAAATTCTGGTCTAACTTCAACTCCTGCGTTATAAATTGTATTATCATCAGCAACTTCTGCATCTTGGTCCATTACACCTGTTGCAGGTTCTATTGTTACATCATTATCACGAACATATTGTTTTACAGTTGGTAATTTTTCTTCTAATTTTGGTTCTACTTTTGTAACTTCTTTAATTTGTTTTTTAGTAGTTTTTTTCTTTTTAGTTTGACTAAAAGATGTAATTGAAAGTAGAAGTACAAGTATAAATGTTATTTTTTTTATCATTTTTTTAATTCTGTTATTTGTGTTAATATGACTTTTTTACAAATGATCTTATTCAAAAATTTTCAACTAAGATTGAAAGTATCGCGTTAAGACAACTATAATTAAAGTTAAACAATTTAAACTTTTAAACAATTTAAACTTTTTCTTAAAGATGTTTTTTAATATAATTCTGCACTTTTCGTCTTGCCCAAACTACAGGAAACAATTCTTCTAGAATACTTTTATCTTCAAAGTTAATTCGTAAGGCATTAGTTAAATGAAAACTTCCTTTTTTGTCATCAGCCAACATAAAGTTTAATCCTGCCAAACGGTATTCTATTTGTGCTTGATCTGGAAAAAATTCTGATGCTTGCATTAATGCCAAAATTGATGCTTCAAATTCTCCAAGAAATTGCAAAATATCAACCCAATATAACCAAATATCTAACGTGGCATCGCCAAGTGAAACTGCTTTTCTATACCCAAACTCAGCTTCTTCATAGAAATTCATTGCTTTGTTAATGCTTGCATAACGTTTCCAGTATGCTTTGTTTTGGTCGTCAATTTCTAATGCTTTGTTTACATAA
>JAYVKR010000099.1:0-3864 GCA_043768185.1 Flavobacterium sp. | reverse complement strand
GGATTGGTTGTTTTTATAATGGCAGTTTTTTCAATAAGCTATTGGAAAACCAATAAAAATATTACATTATTTTCTTGGCTGTCAGTTTTTTTAATGGGATTTCAAGGTTGGCTTGGAGCACGAGTTGTTTATTCTGTTTTAAATCCTATAAAAATTACAATTCACATGGTTGTTGCGTTACTTATTGTTGCAGTTTTACTTTATATAATTAAAAAATCATCAGGAAAAGTTTCCCATTTTATATTTGATAAAAAGTTTAAAATAATAGTTCTTATTACATTAGTTTTAACACTTTTTCAAATAATTCTTGGTACGCAAGTGCGTCAATATGTAGACGATCAAGTAAAATTGTTAGGTTACAATCAAATGCATTTGGTATTGCAAAATCCTACTCTTGCGTTTTATGTACATCGATCGTTTTCTATAATAATATTAATATTGAATATGTATTTATTTTTTCAAAATAAAAAACTAAATTTAGGTTTAAAAAAAATAAACTGGGTACTAATTTTAATTGCAATTGAAGTAGTTTCTGGAATAGCAATGTATTATTTAGACTTTCCTTACACATCACAACCAATTCATTTAGTTATTGCATCGCTACTTTTTGGTGTGCAGTTTTATATTTTTTTAGAAATTAAATCTAAATTAAAAAATGAAATCATTTAAATTATTTATATTTTTAATTCTTATGGCAAATACTACAACTGCACAAAAATATGTTGCAATAGACAGTGACAGCAAAATAAAATTTGTAATTAAAAACTTTGGATTAAGTGTAGATGGAACATTTTCTGGAGTAAAAGGCACTATTTTATTTAATTCTAAAAACATAGAAAAATCAGAAATTACGCTTTCGGTAAACTCAAATACTGTTGATACTAACAATAAAGAACGTGACAAACACTTAAAAAAAGAAGACTATTTTAGTGTAGAAAAATTTCCGTTAATTTCGTTTACTAGTACTAAAATTTCAAAAAAAATTGGGTTAAACAAATATTTAATAAACGGAAATTTAACTATTAAAGGTATTACAAAATCAGTAGAATTTGAAGTTACAATTTCTAATAAAGAAGAAATTTTAACTATTAAAGGAACTTTACTACTAAACCGAAAAACCTATAAAGTTGGAGGAAGCAGCATGGTTTTATCAGATAATGTAAAATTAAATTTTACTATAAATTATAAAGAGGAATAAAATTAAGCAAATACTAAATTAGGCATTTCTGTATTAAAATTTGGTAATTCTATAGCGTCAATTAATTTATTTTCTAAAAATGTTGCCCAAGTTTTCATGTACAATATTGTATCCGATTTTAAATTTCTGTTTAAATGTTTTTTATCTTCAAGTTGCGATAAAATTTCAATATCTGAAAGCCATTCTAAATGACGCAAATCATGTTTAGAAAACCCAAAAGCTATCATTTTTTCTATAATTAAATCCATTGGAAAACCAGAAGTTGGACAATATTCTACCAATTGTTCAGACCAATCGCCACGTTTTTCTAAAGCATATTTCTGAATTTCGGCACGAGAAAAAGTTGTTACTGTTTGTGCCAAATTTCCGCAATTGCAACTTCCCATATTTCCCCATTCATAACGGTGACCATTTTCTAGTTGGTTAGCAGTTCTTCTTAAAGCATCAATAATTTTTAAACTTGGAGTTGCCATTTTTAATATATTTTAATTTGAAAACACGAAATTAAGAAATTTTAAATACAATAAAATTACATATCAATACTTTAACTATTGTTGAATGTTAAGAAATTGTAAAATCAATAATAAAGTTTAATTTTGCAGCTCGACTATATTGTCTATTACTTTTTTGTTTTAACTTAAATGTCTAAACTTGCTGCACAAGATAAATTTTTAGATTTATCAGATTATGGTAGAACTTTCGGTAGATTATTTGCCTCACAATTAAAAGATACGCGCTTTACTCCTATTCACGTTACTTTATTATTTGGTATTTCTGGATTATTTGCAATATATTGTATTATAAACAATTACTACATTTTTGCTGCCTTTTTTATAGTTTTAAAATCTATTATTGATGCTGCAGATGGCGAATTGGCTAGATTAAAAAATACACCATCCTATTCTGGTAGATATTTAGATAGTGTATTTGATATTATTCTAAATTTTATGTTTTTTATGGCTATTTGCTATGTTTCTAAAACAACAATTTGGTTTACAATTTTGGCATTTATCGGCATTCAATTGCAAGGAACATTATACAATTATTATTATGTAATTCTAAGAAATAAATCAGTTGGTGGCGATACTACAAGTAAAATTTTTGAATACAAAACCCCAAAAGCTTTACCTGGAGAAAGTCAGCAATCTGTAAATATTTTATTCGGAATTTATACTATTGTGTACGGATTATTTGATAAAATTATACATTTTTTAGATCAAGATGCCTACAAAGTAAAAACGTTTCCTAATTGGTTTATGACGTTGCTTTCTGTTTATGGACTTGGTTTTCAATTACTTATAATTGCAATTATGCTACCTTTAGGATTAATAGAATTTATAATTCCGTTTTTTATTGTTTACACACTATTGATATTTGTTTTAATTGGAATTAGAAAAATATTTATAAAATAATTTATCCCAACCATATTTTAAAATCTTGAACTTTTTCTCGACTTACAACTACCTCATCTTCTTTGTAAGTTGGTAAAATTACTTTCAATCGCGAGTTGGAATGTATTTGAATTTCCTTTATCGACTTCATCGGAATTATAAATTTTCTTGAAACTCGATAAAAATCTTTCGGATCTAGTTCTATCTCCAATTGTTCTAATGTGTTGTCTAACAAGTAATTTCTGTTTTCAAAAGTATGCAAATAGGTTCCTTTATTTTCGCTATAAAAACATTCTACATCTTTAATATTTATCATTTTTAATTGTTGTCCAAGCTTTATTGTAAAACGTTTTTTATAATGCGTTGCTGAAGGATTGGAAAACATCTTTTTTATTTGATCAAAATCTAGTTGAATGGTTTCTTTTTTGGGAAAACGCTCTTTAAATTTTGATACTGCAATTTCTAATTCTTCCTCGTCAATTGGCTTTAACAAATAATCAATACTATTTAGTTTAAAAGCTTGCAACGTGTATTCATCATAAGCAGTTGTAAAAATTACAGCACTTTTAATATCAATTTTTTGAAATATTTCAAATGATAATCCATCTGATAATTGAATGTCTAGAAAAATTAAATCTGGATGATTATTTGTTGAAAACCAGTCTATAGATTCTTCTACAGAATGAAGCATAACCTCAACCTTTATATCTAATTTTTCAAGTTTTCTTTGTAATAATCTTGCGGCTGGTTTTTCGTCTTCTATTATAATGATATTCATTTTGCAGATTTATATTTTTTAGACCAAATAATAATTAGTGGAACAATAAGTAATGATGGCAAAAGCCAAGCAATTACTGGTGGAAGATAAGTATTATTTACAACAAGAAAAGCTGTAGTTGCTGCAATAAATGCTCCAGTCATTCGCTGAATATGAACTAACAACCAAAAATTTTTATCTGTAATTTTGTTAGTATAATTTTTAAAATCTAACCAAACCATCATAATACTAATTAATCCAAAGGCAAGTAAAACTAATCCAAAAGAATTAGAATTTAGAAATAATCGTATGCTGAAAATTATAAATCCTACACCAAATAACAACATGGTACAACTTAAAATCCAATCTATTTTCAATACTTTCTGTCCTTTGGGAATTCCTTTTAAAGATAAATAACGTTGTGCAGTTGCAACCATGTAAATTGTAAATACTCCAATAATAAAAAGAAATAAATTGGGATGAAGAATTGTCATTAACATTCCGAAAATTCCATTTAT
>JAYVKR010000098.1:0-4625 GCA_043768185.1 Flavobacterium sp. | reverse complement strand
GATTTTAAAACTGGTTTAGGATATTCTAATGCTACTTTTTCAACCGTTTTTAGATACAATTATAACAAACTAGATTTAGGAATTCCAGAAAATGGTATTACAGAACAAACATCATTAAAAAAAACAGAGTTTCCAAAACAAGCCGTTTTTAGCCAAATATTAAGTTTAAATTCTAGTATTTTTTTCAATAAATCTAAACTAGATGCCGATTTAGGATACATAAATAATGATAGAAGTGAATTTGCAGAAACTGATGTTGCCAATTTACAAATGAAGTTGAAAACTTTTAATTATAATTTGAAATATTATTTGCCTAAAATTGGAAAATTAGAATCCATAATTGGAACGCAAGGAATGCATCAAACCAATGTTAACTCTGGAGAAGAAGCGTTAATTCCAAATGCAACCACCAACGATTTTGGAGTTTTTGCAACTGCAAATTACGAATGGAACAAAAATGTAATTCAAGCCGGAATTCGATTTGACAAAAGAAATATAACATCAATTGCTAGAGGAATAGAAGGCGAAGAAGGTTATTTTCAAGCTATTGACAAACAATTTCAAAGTTTTAATTCGTCGTTGGGATTTAAAACTAATTTAAAAGAAAATGTAATTTTTAGACTGAATTTGGCTTCTGGATTTAGAGCGCCAAACTTGGCAGAATTAACATCCAATGGCGTTCACGAAGGAAGTAATAGGTATGAAATAGGAAATTCTAATTTAAAAAATGAACAGAATTTTCAAACCGATTTAAATTTAGAATATAGAAATTCGCATTTTGAATTTTTTATAAACGGATTTTACAATCACATAAATAATTACATTTTTATAGCTCCAAACGGAACTGTTATTGCAGAAAATAATGTTTATGATTATGCACAAGCTAATGCCAATCTATATGGTGGCGAAACAGGAATACATTTTCATCCGCATCCGCTAGATTGGTTGCACATTACTAGTAGTTTTGAAAGTGTAACTGGTAAAAAACAAAGTGGCGATAATTTACCATTAATTCCTGCCAACAAGTGGAATAATTCGTTGAAAACAGAATTTAAATCGTCTAAATATTTTAAAGAAGGTTATGCTGTAGCAAATGTTGAGCACACTTTAAATCAAAATAACCCAAGTGAATTTGAAACGAAATCTAATGATTATACGTTAATAAATCTAGGTTTTGGAGGAAAAGTAACTTTTGGAAAAACTGCATTTAATGTAAACTTGAATGCCAATAATTTACTTGATAAAAATTATGTTTCACATTTATCAAGATTAAAAACAGATGGAGTTCCCAATATTGGAAGAAATATTGTTTTAGGAATTAACTTTAGTATTTAGAATAATTTAACCATTAAGGCATTAAGAAAAATTAAGTTTTAATACCTTAATGGTTTATTTTTTTGACTTTTTAAAATCGATTATCGCCATCAAGCAATCTACCAATTCCGCCAAGAACACTGCCTTCCTCTTTACTTCCTCCATTTCTTGGAGCGGATGCAATAATTCTATCTGCCAATCTACTAAACGGTAATGATTGAATATAGACAATTCCTGGACCACGAAGTGTAGCATAAAACATTCCTTCGCCACCAAAAATGGTATTTTTTATTCCGCCAATAAATTCAATATCATAATCTACATCTTTTGTAAAACCAACAATACAACCAGTATCTACTTTTAAAATTTCGCCAAATGCCAATTCACGTTTTGCTAAAGTTCCACCAGAATGTACAAATGCCATTCCGTCGCCTTCTAGTTTTTGCATAATAAAACCTTCGCCACCAAAAAGTCCGCGACCTAGTTTTTTAGAAAATTCAATTCCAACAGAAACACCTTTTGCAGCACATAAAAAAGCATCTTTTTGACAAATAAATTTTCCTCCAAATTGATTCAAATCTATTGGTAAAATTTTTCCTGGATATGGTGAGGCAAAAGACACTTTGCTTTTAGTATTATTTTGATTCAAATAAGCAGTCATAAACAAACTTTCGCCAGTTAAAACACGTTTTCCTGCTGAGAGTAATTTTCCAAATAAACCGCTTTGTTGTTGGTCTGAACCATCGCCAAATATGGTTTCCATTTTAATTCCGTTGTCCATCATCATAAAACTTCCAGCTTCGGCAACCACAATTTCTTGCGGATCAAGTTCTATTTCTACATATTGCATTTCTTCTCCAAAAATCTGATAATCTATTTCGTGAGCTTTCATAATTTCAATTTTTTAGTTTAATAATTAGTAGAAAAATAGATTAAAATGTTACGGTTTTAATATTCCAATTTCCCAACATAACGCATCAATCTTGATATTTTAGATTTTCTCCTTTCAATATATGATGTAGAATTTGTTGCTTTAAATTTTCTAGGATTTGGAAGTATTGCTGCAATTCCTGCTGCTTGAGTTGGAGTTAAGGATTGTGCCGATTTCTTGTACCAATGTTGTGCCGCAGCTTCTGCACCATAAACTCCATTTCCCATTTCTATAGAATTTAGATACACTTCCATAATGCGTTCTTTTCCCCAAACTAATTCTATTAAAAAGGTAAAATAAGCTTCCAATCCTTTTCTAAGGTAACTTCTTCCTTGCCAAAGAAAAACATTTTTGGCAGTTTGTTGCGATATTGTGCTTCCACCTTTTAATTTTTTTCCGCGATTGTTGTTTTTAAATGCTTTTTGCATAGCTTTAAAATCGAAACCATTGTGAGTTAAAAACGTTCCATCTTCGCTTGCAATTACAGCTTTTTGAAGATTTATTGAAATGTTTTCTATTGGTTCCCAATTGTGAGAAAGCACCATTTCTTTTCCGTCTAATTTATTTTCAATGGCTCTTGTAACCATTAAAGGTGTAATTGGTACAGGAATAAATTTAAATATAAAAACCAATAAAATTGAAATTCCTAAAAACCATAAAAATGATTTCCATAAAAATCTAAAAACTCTTTTTAAAAAACTATTTGGTCGTTTTTTTGTTGGTTGATTTGTTTTTCTTATTGCCATTTACACTAATTCTGCTAATTCTTTTCCTATTAAACTTCCTATTGCAACTCCCATTCCACCAAGTCGAACGCCACAATAAACATTTTCTGATAACTGAGAAACTATTGGGTTTTTACTGTTTCCCATTCCCATAATTCCACTCCAACGATACGCAATTTTAAAATCTTTATTAGGCAAAATTACTTCTTTTAAAAGTGCTTCCAATTTATTTTGAACAATTTCTGTTTGCCCAAATTGGGTTGTGTTTTCTGTATCAAAGTCTAAGTTTCTTCCGCCACCAATTAGAATTCTGTTTTCAAAATTTCTAAAATAATAATATCCTTTGTCTAGATGAAACGTTCCTTTAATGTCTAAATTTTCAATAGGTTCAGTAATTAAAACTTGAGCTCTTGCTGGTTTAACTTCGTTATTAGTAATTTTAGATGCAAATCCGTTAGTTGCAAAAAGTAACTTATTTGTTTTAAACGAAAAACCATTTATTACAACCTCAACTTGATTTAATTTTTCTTCAAATGATGTAACTTCTATTTGATTTAATATTAAAATATCATTAGAAATTGCTTTTTTTAATAAATTTTGCATCATTAATCCTGTATCTATTTGGGCTTCGAACGGATTAAAAATTGAATACTCTTTTATGTTTTTAAATTCAAATCTATCAATTTCTTTTGCAAACACATCGGCTTTAAAAAGCGGTTTTAAAATTTCATTTATTAAAGGTAATTTCTGCAAACATTCATTATAAGTTGAATCATCCTCTTTTAAAAATAATTCATATCCACCATAAGGTTTAAAATTTAATGCTTCATCACCAAGATTTTTTCTTAACAATTGCAATCCGTTCCAACGTTTATGAATCAATCGAATTACTTCTTCTTCGCTGTGTGAATTTAAATCGTCTATAATTTCTGATACACTGCCAAAACAAGCAAAACCAGCATTTTTTGTACTTGCACCTTGTGGTAATATTCCTTTTTCTAAAACTAATATTTTACTTTTAGGAAAACGCTCACGAAGTTGTAAAGCACAATGTAAGCCAACAATTCCGCTGCCGACTATGGTATAATCTACGTTTGTAAACCAATTTTTAATTTCCCAAAAACTAAGATTCATCTTGAAATAAATTTTTATAAAAATAGGATTTTTTTTAAATAATAGTGTCAAATTTTTTTAAGAAAAGCAATACTGTAAGAATTTAATTAATTTATAAATTTCTTTCATTGAAAGAATATGTAGTTCATCGATTTGTTAATATCTTTTTAAATTTATTGAAATAATGACATTAAACTTAATATTTTTGACTTTCTATTTAACCTATTTAAACCAAAATTATGAAGTACAAATTGCTTACTGTTGCGTTATTAGTAATAACGAGTTTTTCTTTTGCGCAACATAAAGATTCTTATTGGAAATTAGCTACTAAAAGTAACGTAACTGTTCTTGAAAGCAGAATGCAACTTCCTACTAAAAATCTTTTAGAATTAAATGTAGAAGCTTTAAAAACTTCCTTGTCAAATTCTCCTAAAAGGAATTTATTAGAAAAAAATTCTTCTGTAAGAGTTTCATTACCAAATGAAAACGGACAAATGGAGCGTTTTAGCGTTTATGAAAATTCTATTATGGATTCAGCTTTA
>JAYVKR010000097.1:0-2597 GCA_043768185.1 Flavobacterium sp. | reverse complement strand
TTATCCAACCATTTGTTGCTTTTCCAACAAATATAATTCCACTTTTTTCTTCCTGTGGAAATTGATTTCCCCATTGCATACAAAATGTAAATACATTTTTTTCATCAATATTTTTTTCTAATAAATCCTTGTATAATGGAAACAATTTTTCCCTTAAAATATTTATCATAACTATTTAATTTGAAAATCTAAAATTGCTTTAGCAATTAATTTTTCATCATTTTCATTTTTAATTTGTTTTATAAGTTTGTTTGTGTTTTCATTAACAAGTATTATCATTTTTCGCTGAATTGATAAAACTTCATTAACTATTAAATCATCATATATGTCTTGTGAAGTTTTTGACTTAAAATAATCTAAATAAATGAAATATAAATCTTCATTTTTGTAAGTTCTATCTACTTTTTTCTGATACAAATCATACTTTGTATCTGGTTTGTAAGTTGTTGGATAATGCAAGTCGTATGCTCTTTGCACTTCAGTATTTTTTTTAATTAAATCTACAAGTCTTTTTTTAATTTCAATTTTTTTAATAGTTTGGTCTACAATAATATTAAAATTTGTTTTCAATTCATTTAAGTTGAAACCTAATTCTTCATTAGATAAAGATTTATTTTCTGTTTTTAACTTGTAATCTTCCGCTAATTTATAAGATTGAATTTTATAAAAGTTTACTATTTCTCTATCATAATTTTCAATTTTCGCAAAACGATATCCTGCTCCTAATTTTATCCAAGAACAAAATGATTCAAGTTCTACATCAAAAGATGCAAATCTTTTAATATTCTCTTCGGTTTTAATTGTTTCATTTGAATATATTCCATCTATGAAATCATCTATTTTTTGTTTAGTTTCACCTATATTTTTGTTTTTTGTAAACTCTTCACTTGTTATAAATTCCCTTTTAATAGAATATTTAAATTCATAATCTGTAGTTTGATTGTACAGTTTTGTAAATATTTTTTTTTCTTGCCAATTGTTAAGACTATTTTCATTTGAAAATATAAATTCGTAATGTATTGGTGAACCTTCCCATCTATTTAAAATGCCTTTCTTTATTTCTTGAATGCTTTTATCGCTGATAGTTATTTTTAGCTTTTTTTTATTTATGAAATCGTTAAGAGTTACGCCACCAATCTTTGAAAAATCCCTTATTGAATTTGTTCCTTCCGCAAAATCATTTCTTTTTGATTTATATACCATTTTTTTTCCTTCGTATGAGAATGTTACATCTCTTCTTGGAATTATTTTCACTTCATTTTCGTAATTTTGAACAAGTGATGATTTTACCAATTTATTATTTGTTTCATATTCAAAAGTCTTGGTAAATTCTTTGATTTTATCATTGCCTTCATAAATATCATACCTTATAATTTGTCCATCATTATTATAAAAAATTTCATATCTATTTAGTAAATATCCATCTTTATCATATTTGTAAAACTTTGAAATTCCGTTTTGATTTGTTTCATAAACATTTTCTTTTTTTATTTCTTCTCCGAAGTTTCCAATATTTATTTCATCATTTTCAATTTTATTCAAAAAACCACTTTCATTATAATAGTATTTTATTTTTGACAATTCTTTTTGTTCAGTTTTTCCGAATTTTGTTTCATTTTCGTATCTCGTTTCAATTATACAAGAAATATTTTTAGACGGCGATATAACAATCTCTGGTCTGATTTGGTTTATTTTAAAATGTGAATAAGTTGATGTAAAAACTTCATCTATATCAGTTAAATAGTCACTTGTTAATTCGGCAATTATGAATATATTTTCCTTTTTGATTTTATCCTCTTGAGAATAAATGTTCAAAGTTATTATTCCAAAAGTTAACATTAATATTGATTTAATTTTCATTTTTTATTTTTGGTTTCTATTTTGTACGATTTTTTTTAACTTTCTGCTAACTAGTAAATATACGAAAGTTCTTGCGTTTTTAACATTTTTTTATCTTGATTGCACTTTCCAATATTTTCAAATATAGTATTATTTTTTTAAATACTAGCAATTCTTAATTTTTTTTAAAATCATCTTTTTTGTTTAGCTTGCTTACTAGCTGGTCTAGTGGACTTTGTATTGTATCAACTATTTTACTGCTAAGGTGTGTGTATATAGTTGTGGTTTTGATGCTTGGATGTCTTAGAAACTGTTGTATGTAGCGGATGTCGGTTCCGTTTTCTAATAAATGTGTGGCAAAACTGTGCTGAAGGCTATGAAAACTAACTACTTTGTTTACGATATTATAAACAAATAAAATCCAACAAATAACGTCTTGAAATTCTTAAAGTCTCAATTCGCCCCGATGCAGCGGCATCCTTTTTTTGGTTTTTTCAAAAACCAAAAAAAGATATAGCGTGCAGCGGGACGGGTGGTGATGTGAATACGCCTGTGCTGCGCCAAAAAAACATAACTACTATTTAAACCTATTATTTTTCGATTTCTCGAAGATTATCCATTTTTTTGTTGGCCAAAAAGCCTTTAACATCTTCAAAATGTTCTTTAACACGTTGATTTCCAAACTCAAAAACTTTGGTTGCCAAGCCGTCCAGAAAATCACGATCGTGCGAAACCAAAATTAAGGTTCCGTCAAAATC
>JAYVKR010000096.1:0-2362 GCA_043768185.1 Flavobacterium sp. | reverse complement strand
TCTAATTTATTTAATTCAGATTCTGAAAAATTAAATTCTACTGATTTAAATAATAATAACTATTTAATAAATAAGAGTTTGGAAGATAAATCAATAGTTAATCAAACTCAAAATAAAGACAATAAAACATTCAATTTAAATTCTAAAGAAATAGTTGTAGAGCAATCTAACCCAATTTCTAATGAGTTTACAAACAAAATAGATTCGACGAAAATTGCTATAGTTGAACCTAATGTGCTGGAAGAATTGCTAAAAGAAAATGAAGCAAAATTGAATGAAGAACCAAAGATAAATAGGTGGCAAGTTGTTACCAATGTTGCTCCTATTTATTTTAGTTCAACTAGAAATGGTTCGCCATTAGACAGTAAACTAGCCAGTAATGATAAAAATTATGCAGGCAATTTTAGTTATGGAGTTGGTGTAAACTACGCAGTAAATAAAAAATTAAAAATAAGAACTGGTTTAAACAAACTTGCTGTAGATTATGATACTAACGGAATTGTATATTATGAAAATTCGGCTGCCGTAAGTGGTAAAATTGCCAATTTAAATCCAAATGTTCCAGGTTCATTAATTACAATTGAAAGTTTGTCTAATGTAGATTCACCTTTTAATAAGATTGCCGAAATTAACAAAAACGAAGGTAGTTTAAACCAAAAAATGGGTTACATAGAATTTCCTTTAGAACTTTCTTACCGACTTGTAGATAAAAAATTTGGTTTAGATTTTATTGGCGGAATGAGTACTTTGTATCTTAATCAAAATGAAATTTATTTACAATCTGACAAAATGAATATGAAAATTGGAGAAGCCAACAATCTTTCTACTTTACATTTTAGTACCAATTTAGGTTTAGGTTTTAAATACAATTTTCTTAAAAATTTTAATGCGCATTTAGAACCAGTTTTTAAATATCAGTTAAACACTTTTACCAATAATGTTGGCGACTTTAAACCTTATGTTTTTGGCGTATACTCAGGTATAAGTTATAGTTTTTAAAAGGTTAATATGTTTATAAATTAGTTAAGTGGTGTTATTGCTTTAGAGTGATAACAAGAAAGAGCACTCTAGTTAAGTGCTCTTTTTTAGTTTTTTAAATTCTTGTAATTGATTTAAAATTACAGTTCTCGTTGTTTCTTTTACAATTTTTCTATCTTCAGATAGTAACTCTTTTGTTTCTATAAATTTATGAATTTTTACTCTCATTTTTCCTGGATTTCCACTTAGAAAAGTATACGAAAAACGTTCCTTATTATCTGGAAATGTCATTGGAACAATTGGTAAATGATGATCTATTGCCAACCTAAAAGCGCCATCTTTAAACTCGTCCAATAAAACAGATTCGTCTGGAACGCCACCTTCTGGAAATATACAAATACTCAATCCTTGATTTATTCTTTTTTGTGCTCTTTCAAATACTTCGTGCCTGCTTTTTGGACTATTTCTATCTACTAAAATACAAGTTCGCTTGTAAAAAAATCCAAATAACGGAATCTTTACCAACTCTTTTTTTCCAACAAAAACAAACGGATTTTTAGTAATAGATAACATCAACATAATGTCTGCCATAGAAGTGTGATTGGCGGTAAGCATGTAGCTTTTTCCTGTTTCTAGTTCTTGTTCTCTTTCTACTTTATAAAAAAATCCCATTCCAAAAAGAATACATTTTGCCCAAATTCGTGCCATTATAAAAAAGTAAGAATACCATTTTTCTTTTAAGATAGAAAGTACTAAAAACGGAAACATTATTAAAATTGGAATTGCCATTAAAATGTAAAACCAAATGCGGTACAACGTCCAAAAAATAATTTTTATAAATCTCATAGTGTCAAAAATAAACAATAGTAAGTTATTTTTAATACAAAGGTTTAACTTTGCAGGAAATAATTTTTTTTATGTCTAAAATACTTACAGGTGTTCAAAGTACAGGAACGCCACATTTAGGAAATCTTTTGGGAGCAATTATTCCTGCAATTGAATTGTCTAATAATCCTAGCAATCAATCGTTTCTTTTCATTGCCGATTTGCATTCGATAACACAAATAAAAAACGGAGAAGAACTAAGAAAAAATACGTACAGTACAGCATCTGCATGGCTTGCTTGTGGTTTAGACGTAAACAAAGTTACTTTTTATAGACAAAGTGATGTGCCGCAAACTGCCGAATTATCTTGGTATTTAAGTTGCTTTTTTCCGTACCAAAGATTAACATTAGCACATTCTTTTAAAGACAAGTCCGATCATCTTGAAGATGTAAATGCAGGATTATTTTCTTATCCAATGCTTATGGCTGCCGATATTTTATTGTATGATGCCAATTTTGTTCCTGTAGGAAAAGATCAAATGCAACACATAGAAATTAC
>JAYVKR010000095.1:0-12114 GCA_043768185.1 Flavobacterium sp. | reverse complement strand
CAGAGAAGTTAAGCCCGATTGCGCAGATGGTACTGCAATTTGTGGGAGAGTATGTCGCCGCCTTTCTTTAAGTCCTCTTCAGTAATCTGATGAGGACTTTTTTTTGGTTATGAATGGCAAATAATTACTTAATTATTATGGACATTTGGATCTAAATAAACAATTTAAAGCGTAATTAGAAGTAATAATATTTAAAATAAGGGATTATTCTGTTATGAGTAATCCCTTTTTTTATTTGTGTTGGTATTAGTTGAAACTTAATCCTTTAATTAGAATGTATTCTGAAGATGTAATACCATATTGTGATTTCACCATTTCTTTAATTGCATTTGCTTTTTGAGTTAACAATTCGAAAGATTGTAGGCGATTTACTATTTTGGGTTTGTATAGTGTTAATTTTTGGGTTACTGCATTGGTTTTTGCAACAGCATCTTGATAGGTTGACTGTAATTGTGCAATTTTAATAGCTATATTGGATGGTTCGTAATTGGTACCAAAACTTATTAGTAATGTAATTATATCTTGAAAGTTCTGTAGTTGACTGCCATAAGATTTTTCATAGGAGCTTATTGTTGTTGTATCTGCGTTTTTGGTTAATGTTTTGGTTTTTGCACCTCTAATTTTAATAATAAGTTGTGTAACATCTTTTGCTTGTTGTGAATTTTTGTTCATTTTTGCTCTTACAAATGAGCCAATTGGTGATAATAGTTTACCAATTGAATTTGGTTCTACAATGAAAAGTTTGCGACGTTCGAAAGTGGCTAGTAGGTATTCGTGTTGCGCATTTGTATGATTTGTTTGGTTTGAATGTAGTTGATTTATTAGATCTAGTAGCATTTCTGGTTTTAGTGATGTTTCACCTGGGTCATAACTATTAAAATTGATTAACGATTGATACAGTTGCTCTGCTTTTGCCAAACGAGCTACGAAGGATGCTTGTGATGTAGATGCCATAATTATATATTTTAGATTGTTACTATTAGTTTTATAACTGTAAGATTTTTAGTTTATTATTTCTTTAATTAAAGTTTAACTTATAGTGTTAAGAAATTGTAAAAGAAACGTTTAGGCAAGCCCTAGATGTTAATAGTTTTAACATAGTGGTAAGTTAGAAGCTACAAGAGTAGAGTTAGAAGTTACAAGAGTTAAAATGGGAGTTAATAGTGAAAAACTGTGGGTTAAAAGAATACTATTATGAGACTAAAGCGCAAAGTTGTTGGCTTAAAGAGTAACTATTTTTATTACTAGAGTAAAATCATATATTATGATTATACAATTAATTTATTAGTATAATTAAGTTTAGTTTATTAACTGTCATTTGTAATAAAAAATTAGTTGGTGTTTGTGAACTAATTATAATTGCTATTTTTTAAGTATTAATAATTGTAAAAGTGGGATATTTTTGATAGGTTTGGTAAAATAAAAATAATGTCTGAAGAATACAAAAGAGTATTAGAACAACAGCTTTGGAATATTGCCAACACCTTACGTGGCAAAATGAATGCCGACGAATTTAGAGACTATATTTTGGGCTTTTTTACTACAAATATTTGAGTGAGAAAATGGATATTTTTGCTAATGGAATATTAGAGCAAGATGAAATTGAATTTAAGAAAATTACAAATCTTAAAGAACGCTATGGCAAACAAAATGATTTGGGTAGTGAACTTATGAAGCTGTAAAAGATGAAGCACTTGAAAAATTAGGTTATTTTTTAAAACCAGAAGAATTATTTAAAGAAGTTGCAATAAGAGGAAAAGGCGAAAATGAAGATGATGGAGTTAAATTTGACGAAAGCAAAACCAATTTTATTTTAGAAGATTTACAAAAAATCCTTATCAATATCCAGTTAAGCACTTTGGGTACTGAAAGTGAAGAAGATTATGAAAATCTCTTCGAGGATATGGATTTGAACAGCACTAAATTAGGCAAAACAGCAGAAGCAAGAAATGCCATTATTGCAAAAGTACTTACACATCTTGATAAAATTGATTTCAAATTATCTGAAATTAGCCAAGTTGACGTTTTAGGCGATGCGTACGAATATTTGATAGGACAATTTGCCAGTGGAGCAGGTAAAAAAGCAGGAGAATTTTATACACCTCAAGAGGTTTCTAAAATACTTGCCAAAATTGTAACTACAGGCAAAAGCAAACTAAAATCTGTTTACGACCCAACTTGTGGTTCGGGTTCGTTGTTACTTCGTGTAGCCAAAGAAGTAGAAGAAGTAAACAACTTTTACGGACAAGAAATGAACCGTACTACTTATAACTTGGCTCGTATGAATATGATTTTGCACGGTGTACATTATCGCCAATTTGATATTAAGCAAGACGACACACTCGAACACCCACAACACATTGACCAAACTTTTGAAGCCATTGTAGCCAATCCACCATTTTCTGCTCAATGGAGTGCCAACCCATTGCATATGAGCAATGACCGTTTTAGCCAATACGGACGACTTGCACCAAGTAGTAAAGCCGACTTTGCCTTTGTGCAACATATGATTTACCATTTGGCAGATAATGGCACTATGGCAATTGTATTGCCACACGGTGCTTTGTTTCGTGGCGGTGCAGAGCAACACATTCGTAGGTATTTGATAGAAAACAAAAACTTTTTAGATGCTGTTATAGGCTTACCAGCCAATATATTTTATGGAACTAGTATTCCTACTTGTATTTTAATATTTAAAAAGTGTAGAGAAAACCCAGATGATATTTTATTTATTGATGCCAGCAACCATTTTGAAAAAGTAAAAACCCAAAATGTATTGCGAAGCACCGATATTGATTTGATAATTGACACTTACCGAAACCGTACCGAAACCCTTAAATACAGTAAAAAAGCAACACTTGAAGAAATTGCCAAAAACGATTACAACTTAAATATACCAAGGTATGTAGATACTTTTGAAGCCGAAGAAATCATAGATATAGAAGCTATTGCCCAAGAAATAAAAGCATTAGACGAAACAATGGCAACAACAGATAAAACCATTGCCGATTTTTGCAAAGAATTAAATATTGTAACGCCTTTTTAAGATTAAATAAACTATGGCAAAAAGTAAAACTATAAATGTAATAGGAACTGAAATAACTATTGTGGACAAATTAGGTCAAAAGTTTATTTCATTAACTGATATGCTTAAAGCTAAAGATGGCGACTTTTTTATTTCTGATTGGCTTAGAAATAGAAATACCATTGAATTTTTAGGAATTTGGGAAAGTGTGTATAATCCTAATTTTAATTATGGCGAATTCGACATAATTAAAAGTCAGGCAGGATTGAACAGTTACAGATTGAGTGTAAAAGAATGGGTAGAGAAAACCAATGCAATCGGGTTACGAGCTACAACAGGTAGATATGGAGGTTCTTATGCTCATTCAGACATTGCATTTGAATTTGGAATGTGGATTTCAGCCGAATTTAAAGTATATTTAATCAAAGAATTTCAACGCCTAAAAGACGATGAAAACGACAGACTAAAACTTACTTGGAACTTACAACGAACCCTTGCCAAAGTAAATTACCGAATACATACGGATGCTATAAAAGAAAAGCTATTGCCACAAGCATTGCCCAAAGAAAAAATAAATTTTGTGTATGCCGATGAAGCCGATTTGCTAAACGTAGCCCTATTTGGCATTACAGCCAAGCAATGGAGAGAAACTAACCCCAAAGCCGAAGGCAATATAAGAGACGAAGCTACAATTGAACAATTGGTGGTTTTATCTAACCTAGAGAGTATAAATGCAGTACTCATACACCAAAACCTAGGCCAACCTGAAAGATTACAGCAATTGAACAGCATTGCTATTACGCAAATGAAATCTTTATTGGGCAATACAAACCTTAAAAAACTGAAATAAATGGAAAAGCAAATGAACATACCACAATTGCGTTTTCCTGAATTTAAAGGAGAATGGGAAAAGAAGAAGTTGGGCGAAGTTACAACTTATGTTGATTATAGAGGTAGAGCACCTATAAAAACAGAAGAAGGTCGTTTTTTAGTGACTGCAAAAAACATTAAGAAAGGTTTTATTGATTACGAATGTTCAAAAGAATTTGTAGGCGAAGATGATTATTTAAATGTAATGAGTAAAGGGATTCCTAAAATTGGGGATATTCTTTTTACAACTGAAGCACCTATGGGCAATGTTGCGCAATTAGAAAGGAATGATATTGCTTTAGCTCAAAGAGTAATTAAATTTAGAGGTTGTGAAATAATTGAAAATAATTACTTATTACATTATATGCTCTCAACAATTTTTCAAAATGAAATTTCCGAAAAAGCTATTGGTACAACAGTTCAAGGTATCTCAGGTAAAGAATTGCACAAAGTAAGTCTTTCTTTTCCAACCCTACCAGAACAAACCAAATTAGCCAATTTCCTAACCGCAGTAGATGAAAAAATACAAACCCTAAAAAAGAAAAAAAGCCTTTTAGAAAATTACAAAAAAGGCGTAATGCAACAATTATTTTCACAACAATTGCGATTTAAAGATACCAATGGAAAAGCGTTTTCGGATTGGGAAGTGAAGAAGTTGGGAGAGGTTTTAGATTATGAGCAACCTACAAATTATTTAGTATCTAGTACCGAATATGAAGATAAATTTGAAACACCAGTTGTAACAGCAGGTAAAACATTTATTTTAGGTTACACTGATGAAACAAACGGAATTTTTAAAAATAATTTACCAGTAATTATTTTTGATGATTTTACAACAGCAACACAATTTGTAGATTTTTCTTTTAAAGCAAAATCATCTGCAATGAAAATTTTAAAAGCAAAAGAAAACGCAAATATTAAATTTATTTATGAAGCGATGCAAATGATAGATTACGAAATAGGAGGTCACGGAAGACATTGGATTTCAGTATATGCTCCAATGAAAATCTCAATTCCATCCCTTCCTGAACAAACCGCCATCGCCAATTTTTTATCTGCCATAGACGAAAAAATAAATAAAACCAATACCCAAATACAACAAACCGAAATCTGGAAAAAAGGGTTGTTGCAAAAAATGTTTGTGTAACGATATCCATGTAGAGACGTTGCAATGCAACGTCTCTACCCAACGATAATAACGGTAATAAAAAAAATGGATAAATTCAAAAATAAATACCGCATACCTTCTGCCCGATTGCAAAATTGGGATTATGGTACCAATGGTGCGTATTTTATAACTATTTGTACCCAAAATAGGGAACATTTTTTTGGTGAAATTGTAGAGACGTCCATTCATGGCGTCTCAGAAATGCAATCAAACGAATTAGGGCAATTGGCAGAAAAATATTGGTTAGAAATACCACAACATTTTTCATTTGTGGAATTGGGTAATTTTGTGGTAATGCCCAATCATACACACGGAATATTGATTATTGACAAAAACGCAAACGATTCAAACGTAGAGACGCGATTAATCGCGTCTCTACCACCACAAACGGAAATACCACCACAAAATGATAAAAATGGTGGATTTACAGGAATAAAAAATCCAATGTTTCACGAAAATATATCACGAATAATTAGATGGTATAAAGGGCGTTGTTCATTTGAAATTCGTAAAATTCACGCAGATTTCGGATGGCAATCCCGTTTTCATGACCATATTATTCGAGATGCTCAATCATTTGAAACCATTCAAAATTATATTTCCAACAATGCATTAAATTGGGAAAAGGATAAATTTTATAAAAACAATGTCTAGACAAAGTGAACAAATATTAGAAGAACAACTGATAGCCCAATTACAAAAAATGGGTTATGCGTATATCGTTATCAATAGCGAAAAAGATTTATTGCTCAACCTAAAAGGGCAATTAGAAAAACACAATAATACAGCACTTACCAAAACAGGCAATACACAATTTACCCAAACCGAATTTGAACGTGTTTTAAATTTATTAAGTAAAGGATCAGTTTTTGAAAAATCCAAAATGCTTCGCCAAAAGCAACACCTAGTTAGGGATAATGGCGATAATTTATATTTTGAGTTTTTAAATACCGAGCATTGGTGTCAAAATCAATATCAAGTAACCAACCAAATAAGCCAAGAAGGAAAATATAAAAACCGTTATGATGTTACCTTACTTATAAATGGTTTGCCATTGGTACAAATAGAATTGAAACGTAGAGGATTGGAATTGAAAGAAGCATTTAATCAAATAAACCGTTATCAACGGCATTCTTTTGGAGCCAACTCGGCATTGTTTCAGTATGTGCAAATTTTTATTATCAGCAACGGAGTAAATACAAAGTATTACGCCAACAACAGAAATCAAAGTTTTAAACAAACTTTTTATTGGACAGATGAAAACAACAAACGACTTTCTAATATCTTAAATGGCTTTACCGATACATTTTTAGAACCTCGTCATTTAAGTAAAATGATATGCAAGTACATTGTATTGAACGAAGCGTATAAAATACCAATGGTGCTTCGTCCTTATCAATTTTATGCTGTTGAAGCATTAATAGAAAGAGTAAAAAACTCAACCAAGAACGGTTATATATGGCACACCACAGGTAGTGGCAAAACCTTAACTAGTTTTAAAGCCAGTCAAATATTAATGACATTGCCACAAGTACACAAAGTAGTTTTTGTGGTAGACAGAAAAGATTTAGATTACCAAACCACTAAAGAATTTAACAGCTTTCAAGAAGGATGTATTGACGGTACAGATAATACACAAAATTTAGTAAAGCAGTTTATAGGAACTTATGTAGATAAAAAAGGAGAAGCCAAAAACAGTAAACTTATTGTAACGACTATTCAAAAGCTAAATACAGCTATTAGCAAATTGAAGTATGAAACAAAAATGGCTGATTTAAAAGACAAGCGTATCATTTTTATATTTGACGAATGTCATAGAAGTCAATTTGGCGATACACATAATCGCATTAAAGCATTTTTTAATAATGCACAATTATTTGGCTTTACAGGCACACCTATTTTTAAGGATAATGCCAACAAAAATGAATTAGGCAAACGAACCACCAAAGATTTGTTTGAAGATTGTTTGCACAAATATGTTATAACTGACGCTATAAAAGATGAAAATGTATTAAAATTTTCGGTAGAATATGTTGGTAGATACAAACACAAAGATGGTAGAGAAACTAACATTGATATTGAGGTAGAAGATATTGATACTAAAGAGTTGATGGAAGATGCAACACGATTGGAAAAAATAACCGATTATATTATTGCACACCACAACCGCAAGACGCACAGTAAGGAATTTACAGCAATGTTTTGTATTAATAATGTGTCAACGCTAATCAAATATGTAGATTTATTTAAAAAGAAAAAAGCAGAAGGATTGCATAATTTGAACATTGCAACCATTTTTAGTTATGGTACCAACCCAGACGATGACGATGCAAATGGATACATAAATTTTGAACAGGATTATGATAATGTAGATTTGAATATTGTTGCAGAACCACCACCAGAATATGGTTTAAGTAATAATTATCGTGAAAAATTAGAAGAATACATACAAGATTATAACCAGCTATTTGGAGATAATTTTACAACAAAAGACAGTCAGAGTTTTTATAATTATTACAATGATATTTCAAAGAAAGTAAAAGAACGTAAAATTGATATTTTATTGGTGGTTAATATGTTTTTGACAGGATTTGACAGTCCAACATTAAGTACTATGTATGTAGATAAAAACTTAAAACATCATGGATTGATTCAAGCATATAGCAGAACAAACAGGATTTTAAACGAACAAAAAAGCCAAGGAAATATTGTTGCTTTTAGAAATCTAAAAAGCAGAACAGATGAAGCTATTACATTGTTTAGCAACAAAGAAGCTATTGAAGTAATCATAATGAAACCCTATGAGGATTACACGACCAAGTTTGACGAAGCATTTGAACATTTAATAGCTTTAACGCCAACAATTGATAGTGTAAACGATTTAGAAACCGAAGATGACGAGTTAGAATTTATAAAAGCGTTTAGAGATTTAATGCGAATAAAAAATATTCTTTCCGCTTTTTCAGACTTCAAATGGGAAGATTTGCAAATGACTGAACAACAATTTGAAGATTATAAAAGTAAATACCTTGATTTGTATGATAAAGTAAGAAGCGAACACCAAAAAGAAAAAGTATCTATTTTAGAAGATGTAGATTTTGAATTAGAGTTAATTCATAGAGACGAAATAAATGTTGCTTATATAATTCAACTTTTAATTAAATTAAAATCTGTACAGTCGAAGCATGCTTCGAATCAACAAGATACGTCAATAGTCGAACTAGAAATTTTTAATTTATTAAACACCGAAACTACTTTACGTAGTAAACGAGAATTGATAGAACGTTTTATCAAAGAGAATTTACCTTTAATCACAGACACAGACGAAATAGTGCCAGCTTTTGACAAATATTGGAACGAAGAACAACAAAAAGCATTTGCTAAAATTGTAATCGAAGAAAATTTATCAGCCGACAAAACAGAAAAATTAATAGAGAATTATTTATTTGCAGAAAGAGAACCATTAAGAGACGAAATTATAGAATTAATTGAAGGAGAGAAACCAAGTTTATTGAAACGTAAAAATTTAGGAGATAGGATTTTGAAACGCATACTTGATTTTGTTGAGACGTTTATTAATGGAATGAATAATTAAAAAAGAGTTTTCTTTGATTATATAAATTAATCAATATTTTAAAAAAACAAATCATGAAGAAATTTTTTGGAGTAGTGTGTTTGCTAGTTGGTTTATTCGGAGTAGCTGTTGGTATGTTTGGTTTAGCTTCTACCAATTCCAAAAGTCATAGTATAGAAGGTCAAGTTGAAAACGAATTTGATGAGCAATATACTTCTAATAGAAATGGCGATTTGGCAATTGGTGGAGCAATTGCTTCTGTTGGTGCTATTTTTTATATTGTAGGCATTGTTTTATTGGTAACTAAAACCAAAAAGCAACGAATTATGGAAGCTGAATTACATCTTTTAAAAAACAATCATACTATTTCTATAAAATCTAATCAAGAAGATGCTGTTAGCAAACTAGAAAAATTGGTAGTGCTAAAACAAAACGGAACTTTAAACCAAGCAGAATTTGAAAATCAGAAAAAGAAAATTTTAGGTTAACGGTTTTCCTATTTAAGCAAAATTTAAAAAATAAAAAACACCAATTAGTGTATAGTTTTTGTAAATTTGCTATTCAATTTTTAAAAAATTATGGGGTTATTTAAAAGAAATCCTTTCGGACATATATTATTTATAAAAAAATGGCTCATCCGAATTTTTGGTGGAGTTACGCACAGACGCTACAGAGGTTTTAACGAATTGCAAGTAGATGGATCTGAAATTATTAGAGCATTACCAGATAAAAACGTGCTTTTTATATCCAATCATCAAACTTATTTTGCCGATGTTGTTGCTATGTTTCATGTATTCAACGCCAGTCTTTCAGGTAGAGAAGACAATATAAAAAACGTTGGTTATTTATGGAATCCAAAATTAAATATTTATTATGTAGCTGCCAAAGAGACCATGCAATCTGGTTTGTTACCTAGAATTCTTGCCTATGTTGGAGCAATATCTGTAGAAAGAACTTGGCGTGCCAAAGGAAAAGACGTTACTGAGAAAAAAGAAATAAACCCTAACGATACCGAAAATATAAAAATTGCATTGGAAGATGGTTGGGTAATAACATTTCCACAAGGCACAACTAAGTCTTTTAAACCAGTTAGAAAAGGAACAGCACACATTATAAAACAACATAAACCAATTGTTGTTCCAATTGTTATTGATGGTTTTAGACGTTCGTTTGACAAAAAAGGATTACGATTAAAAAAGAAAGGAATTCTACAATCGTTTATAATTAAAGAACCACTTGTAATTGATTATGAAAACGATACAATTGAAGAAATTGTAGAAAAAGTAGAATATGCCATAGAACAGCATCAATCATTTTTAAAAGTTATTCCTGTAGAAGAAATAGAAGAGCAAGAAAAGTTGAATAAACTTAGACAATGGGAATATTAAAATATTCTTTTTGCAGTCCTTTTACAAATTATGTAAACAATAAATTTATTTAAACCATTAAGGTGTTAAGGTTTATTAAGTATTAGTTTGCTTAATGAACCTTAACACCTTAATGGTTTATAAATCTAATTAAATGAATGTTTATAAATCAATAGAATCTATTTTACAAATCTATTTTCTTCAATTCTTTATAATTATTTAAAAGTCTTCGTAACAAAATGCCGTAGATAAGTCTATAAAATAACCAAAATACTACTAAGAAAAAGGCCAAAGCAAAAACACAAATTAGTATACAAACTATAAAAACTTTTTTATCCTCTAAAAGTTTATTAATTTCAGGATTTATGTTAAAAGCCAAAACAAAACCTAAAACCATACTAAAAGCTATCATTCCTAAGTTAAACCATACGTAATATTGAACTGTTTTTCTGGTTTTTAATATATCGCTCATCAACTGTTTGGTAGAAGTTGTTGTAGAAATGGCAGCGTAGTTTTTATAAAATAAATAAATAAATACGGCAATTACAACATAATTAAAAATAGTTAAATATTTAAAATAATCAATTAAATACTCGCTGTGCATAATTATTAGATATTCATCAATATTATAAACAACACTTATTAATGTCCACAATAAAACTTCTAAAATACTAATAACTAGTATCCATTTTACAATAGAAGACGAGCGTTTGTGCAACATTTTATAAATGTCAACTTCGCTAACTTGACTAAAAGAATTTTCAGTTCTCTTCCAATCTTTCTTCAATAAATCCAATTCTTCCATCATTATCTTACGGATTTAATATTTTTTTTAATTTACCCTTAATTCTATTCATTTTCACTCGTGCATTTACTTCAGTAATTCCCAAAGTTTCCGAAATTTCGGTGTAATCTTTATCTTCAAGATACATAAAAATCAATGCTTTCTCAATATCATTTAACAGATAAACTGCTTTGTACATCAACTTAATTTGCTCTTCTTCTTCAGTGTTATAATCTTCCTGAGAAATAAAAAAACTATGCTTTTCATAATCCACCGTTTGCACCGTTCTTGTGCTTTTTCTGTACAAAGTAATGGCAGTATTCAGCGCAACTCGGTAAGCCCAAGTAGAAAATTTACTGTCGCCTCTAAACTTTGGAAACGCCTTCCATAACTGAATAGTAATTTCTTGAAATAAATCTTTGTGCGCATCACCATCATTGGTATACAACCTACAAATCTTGTGGATTATATTCTGATTTTCCTTTAATTGCTGCACAAAAGACTGTTCCAAACTTGCACTCATATCTAGGCTAGTAAGCCAATTTTATAATTTGTTACAAGATAACTATTTTTTATTAAAACTAGTGCTTATGAATTTTAGAAGCAAATGGCTTGCGCATTTTTATCTACCATTTTCCAGCCATCCATTTCAATCTGCTGTTGCAGTTTTTGCTCCGCAAAAACCGCAACAGCAGGATTTTCATTCCTGTCTGGGCTAGTTAAGTTATCATTTTTTTTAAATTTAAATTAGTAAATTTATTTAAATTATTTTAACAATACTAAGCAAAACTTACCACCAACTTTGTCATTCTGAGGCACGAAGAATCTCCATAACAATATTGAATTAGTTTGGGTGAGATTCTTCGTGCCTCAGAATGACAAATAGTACGATGATTTTTGTATTTGACTATACTATTTACGGTATTTCAAAATCAATCCACAATTAATTTGTGAAAATTCGTGAAATTCGTGTGAAATCCTAAGTAAAACCTACCACAAACTTTGTCATTCTGAGGCAAGAAGAATCTCCACAACAGCATAGAATTAGTTTGGGTGAGATTCTTCCTTCGTCAGAATGACAAGTTTGAGATTAAATTCGTGAAAATTCGTGAAATTAGTGTGAAATTCAAAGCAAAACTTATCACAAACTTTGTCATTCTGAGGCACGAAGAATCTCCATAACAATATTGAATTAGTTTGGGTGAGATTCTTCCTTCGTTAGAATGACAAATAGTACGATGATTTTTGTATTTGAATATACTATTTACGGTATTTCAAAATCAATCCACAATTAATTAGTGAAAATTCGTGAAATTCGTGTGAAAT
>JAYVKR010000094.1:0-2871 GCA_043768185.1 Flavobacterium sp. | reverse complement strand
CAATTGATGTTAAAACCTATGGTAATTGATGTTAAAACCTGTGGCAATTGATGTTAAAACCTGTGGCAATTGATGTTAAAACCTGTGGCAATTGATGTTAAAACCTGAGGCAATTGATGTTAAAACCTTTGGCAATTGATGTTAAAACCTTTGACAGTTGATGTTAAAACCTGTGGCAATTCATGTTGAAACCTGTGGCAATTCATGTTGAAACCTGTGGCAATTCATGTTAAAACTTGTGGCAATTGATGTTAAAACCTATGGCAATTCATGTTAAAACTTGTGGCAATTGATGTTAAAACCTATGGTAATTGATGTTGAAACCTGTGGCAATTCATGTTAAATAATTAGCAAATGATTAAAACCTGTGATTAATTTTTTAGTTAGAGATATAGTTTATTCTTGTGTTTTCAATTGCCTCTGGCTTTAGCCAGAGGAATAATAATTTGTTTGTATTTATTTATTGGCTTTAGCCAAAATCTATCATTTATTAAACTCCTCATGATTATCAATAAAAGTAATATTTCTATTTGGCGCAGTATTTACTCTTAAATCAAATATATCAAATCTATTATAATGTCCTAGAATATCATGCATTTGTTTTGGTTGAATGCATTTTTCCAAATCAATGTCAGCATAAATTATTCCTTCATCATCAATTAATGGAGTTCCGATAACAGCACCATTTGGACCAATAAATCCAGACCAAGCTGAGTTTTTACGAGTTAATAATTCATCAACATTTGGAACATCTTCTCGCAACGCTTCTTTAATTTCTTGTGATATTGTAGAACAGGAAACAATGGTAAATAATTTTCCTTCAAATGAATGCGCACAAGCTCTAATTTTTATTGCTTCTGCCATATCATAATCTGGTGGCGCAACAGGAAGCGAAATATAATTGGCAATGTGAATTAATTCGCCTTGTGCCAATAATGTAAATCGTGCTAGAGTGTTGGTGTTTTCGCCACATGCTAATGTTCCAATTGGTCCAATTTCGGTATTATATACTTTTAAGGATGAACCATCACCAGAAGTCCAAGTGAGTTTTTCTGCCCAAGTTGGAACTAATTTTCTGTGTTTTCCAATTAGGTTTCCGTAATTGTCGATTATTAAATTGGTATTGTAAATTTCGCCATACGAATTTCCTCTTTCGTTTATTCCAATTACTATATGAATGTTATTGTCTTTTGCAGATTGAAATAAGGGTTTTAAGGATTCATCAGAAATTGCTACGGATGATTTATACAATTGTTCGTACCATTTACTACCTTGAATTGGCGTTATAATCCAGTTCCAATAAGGATAACCAGCAACAAAAACTTCTGGAAATGCAATTAATTGTGCTCCGTTTTTACTTGCTTCATTGATAAAAGAAATTGCTTTATCAATTGTTTTTTCTACTTTTAGAAAAACTGGCGCTGTTTGTACTGTAGCGGCTTTGAATTTTGGAAAAATCATTATAAAATTTATTATTGTATTGATGTAAAATTATGTTATTTCATTTCTTGAATTAAAATAGTTTTATCGTTATCGTTTGTATAAAATATTTTACCATACACATTTGGAAACTCTTTTTCTTTTTTAAATTTTAATATATCAATTGTAAATTCTTTTTTATTACTAAATATTAATTTATCTTTATTATAAACTATAGAGTCAATTTCAACTGAATAAGGATTGCTAGCTTTAAATTTTAAAAAAATAGAATCATTTATTTCCAAATTATCCACAAAGACTTTTTGCCCAAATATACAATGTGTTGAATCCATCGTAAAATGTTTTATTTCGTAAGCATTTATGAATTTATAACAATTTAATAATAGATTATTTTTCAAAATTATTAAATCCTTAGAATTTACAGGTTCAATTACAACACTAGTTTTACTAGACTTTGAAATTTTTTCAATATTATAAATTAAAATTTTGTAGTTTTTAATTTTATTAAACTTAATGATATTAACTATCAATTTATTAATTTTTTCGATTGATTCACTTTCAAATCGTTGGGGATTTTCAAGATTTCTCTGTTTCAGTACAAATCTAAATACTTCAATTTCTTTTACTATACTTTTATTATTATTTTCAATTGCTTTTTTAAATTCATTGTTATTACAACTAATTGATACTAAAATTAGAATAAAAAAATATAATTTAAAGTTTTTCATATTATAAAATTCAACATTTTATTTTTCACTTCCTCGATAAAAGCTTCTGCTTTGATGTTTTGTCTATCATATTGAATAATTACATTTACTAAAGTTACTTCGCCTTCAAGAACAGTTTCTATATTTTCATTTTCAAATGAAAAACCACAAATTACAGAAGAAGTTTTTAATTGTTTTACCCAAAGTTTTTTGGTTAGAACTTCTCCCAATCGTGCTGCTTTTTTAAATTGTACTTTTAAATCTACAGTAGGAATTCCGTTAGATTCGTGCATTTTTGAAAATGGTCTTTCTAATGCTTCTTCAAACCAGTCTTCTACCAAATCGTTTAGCATTTCTAAAAATCTGGGATAGAAAACTATTCCAGCATAATCAACGTGTTTAAAACGTATTTTTTCTTGTTTTGTGAATGGTTTGTTCATAGTTTATTTTTTTAGAAAAAAATTTTTATAGATTTTCATTGAATCACAAATTAATTATTTACCATTGCTGATAAGCTTAGCCCAGATAAAAGTGGAAATCCTTTTTTTAATAGCATTGGGTTTAAACCCAATGCTATTAAAAAAAGATTGCAACGGATAGCTGGAAATAGCTCCTAAATATAATTATTTTTTTAATTTAAATCGTTGTATTTTTCCTGTTTCTGTTTTTGGTAATTCTGTAACAAAATAAATTGCTCTTGGATATTTATATGGCGCAGCTACTT
>JAYVKR010000093.1:0-2639 GCA_043768185.1 Flavobacterium sp. | reverse complement strand
AAAGTTTATTGTTCTGTTTTTATTTAAAATTTATTTTAAAGGTTTTTTCTTTAAAACAGCACTGTCTGTAAATTGTTTTAATTCAATTTTTTGATCGCCATACAATTCAATTTCAGATTTTCCTATGGCGTCAATTAAAATATTAGATTTAACTTGTATACTTGCATTGGTGTATGCTTCTGTTTTAATTTCTGCATTTTTTACAATTAGATTTTTACCAACAAAGTTTGCATTATTATCTAATCTAAGTTTTAATGTGTCTGAATCTCCTTCAATTGTAGCTTCAGATTTTTGATACATATCAAAAACTAAATCAGTTGTTGATAGTAATGCTTTTAAAGAAGCATTTTTGCTTAAATTAATTCTAGTTTTTTCTGATTTTAAATTTAATTCGGCTTTAGATTTATCATTCATTTCTAATTTAAAATTCTTAATTTTTGCTGTTAAATATAATTTAGCATAATCTGTACTTTTAATTCTTATAGAATCTAATTCAAAATCTGATAAAGCATTTACTTTACTATCATTCATTGCAACAATAGACTTTAATTTATCTGTATAAGTAACTTTTACACTAAATTTCTTAGCACTAATAACTTTTTTAGTAGCATAAATTTTTAAAATGCTTCCTGTAATGCTAAGTTCTATTGCATCGTGTAAATTATCATCTGCTTCAATTTCTATTCCGCATTGTGTGCCTTTAATTAAGGTAACTTCTATATCATCTGAGACTTCTAACGACTCAAAATTTTCAATTTTTTTTATTTCAGTAGTAACAATTTTCGATCCTTTTACTTTATCTTTCTTTTGCCCAAAAGTTACTGTTGTAATTATAAGTATTGCAATTATAAATAGATTTTTTCTCATTTTAAATGTATTTTTCTTTGTCAAATGTATAAAAAGTTAGTTGTTAAAGCCAAATTTTATTTAATTCTAACACTCCATTCAAAATCCATTTCAGAAACCTGTTCTCCTTTTTCATTAACACCAATAGATTTCATCCAAAAAGTTTGACCTTCTTTAGTAGCAATAGTTTTTTCAATAGCTTCTTTAATTAAATGTCCGTCAAGGCAAGTAAAACTAATTCTACCAGTAGCTTTTTTAGTAAAATTTCCTTTGTTGTTTGCTACAAGCATAGAAATGTTTTTACCACTTTCTTTTATTTGATACATTACTAATGCGCCAGTTGAAAGTTCGGCTGCCATTGCTTGTACTGCAAAATACATTGACTTAAACGGATTTTGATTCATCCATCTGTGTTTTACTGAAACAATACATTTATCTTGATTTATTTCTTTTACACGAACACCACACAAAAAAGCTGATGGTAATTTAAAAAACAAAAAAGTATTTAATTTAGAAGCTGTAAATGCCATTAACTATTGATTTAATTGCAAATATACACTAATTATTTATCTATTAAATAAAATCATAAATGTTAATTTTATGTTAATAATTAGTACTTTGTATTGCATAATACCTTTTTTAGGTTGTATCTTTGTATAAGAAATTAATAGTCTTACTATAGTATTGTATAGAAGTTAGTTTTAATCATCAAAACAATCAAAATCAAAACAACTAATCATTATGACAACAAACGAAAAAAATATTGCAACGTTTATCCACTTAAGTACTCTAACTCAGTATTTAATTCCTTTTGGAAATTATATTTTTCCAATAATTATTTGGAGTTCTAAAAAGAGTGAATCTGATTTTGTAGATTTTAACGGAAAACAGACACTTAATTTTCAGTTAAGTATGTTTTTATATTCATTACTTTTATTAATAATTGCTGTACCAATTATTTTGTATGCCGTTTTTAGTAATGTAGACATAGTGAACAATTATAATTATGATTTTGACAATTTTCCATTATCCAAAATTACTGGAATTGTAATGATTGGAGTAATTGCTGGATTACTATTTTGTTTTATGAAAGCTATGGAATTCTTCCTTATTATATATGCAGCAGTAAAATCGTCTAATGGTGAAAATTATAAATATCCGTTATCTATTCCTTTTTTTAAATAAATCAAATAGAGTTTCAATCATCTAAGAATCTGAACAAATTTCAGATTAAATCAAAAAATGAAAAGTTTAATCACATCTGACCAATCATCAGATACAAAAAATTAAAAGAAAATTATGAACATCGAAAACACAAAAGCTCAAATGCGAAAAGGTGTTTTAGAATTCTGCATCTTATCTGTTTTAAAAGAAAAAGAAGCATATACATCTGAAATATTAGACACCTTAAAAAACGCTAAATTGCTTGTAGTAGAAGGAACAGTTTATCCGCTATTAACAAGACTAAAAAACGATGGTTTACTAAATTATCGTTGGGAAGAATCTACCTCTGGTCCGCCAAGAAAATATTACGAATTAACCGAATTAGGAAAAACATTTTTAAACGAATTAAATGGCACTTGGAAAGAATTATCTGATGCAGTAAACATAATAACCAATCAAAACTAGCAATTATGAACAAAACAGTAAATATTAATATAGGCGGTTTATTTTTTCATATTGATGAAGATGCATACCAAAAATTATCAAAATATTTTGATGCTATAAAACGTTCGCTTTCTAACTCTTCTGGAAAAGAAGAAATAATGAAAGATATAGAAATGCGTGTTGCA
>JAYVKR010000092.1:0-2917 GCA_043768185.1 Flavobacterium sp. | reverse complement strand
TAAATCGTCTTCGTCTAAATCGTCTTCATATTCGTTGTAACTTTCTTCTTCTTCAAAATCGGCTTGAAAGTGTTTTTCCATTGCTTCTGCTGGCATTTCGCCATGAGAAAATAGCAAGCTTGGATAAATTACACCAATTTCTTGTGCTTCTTCAACAGCGGCAAGTTCTACCAAAAATGTCCACATATTAATAAAATCATATACATATATAATTTTGGTATTTTCTCCATCAAGAATATCAATAAGTTGGTAATCGCTCATTATTTTGTTTTCACCAGGAACATCTCCAGCATCAAACATTGGAATTTCATCTTCTTGATTCCAAGTAGCATCGCAAGTATAAAACGAGGCAACTTCTAGTCCGTCAAAGCCAAAAGCATTAACAATTGCATTGTGTAAATCTTCTAAAGTATCGTCTTGAAGTATTGCAATATCTCTAAAAATATCTTCTTCAGCATCTAGAATCACTCTAAATTTATAAACCATAATCGTACTATTATTTTAAAAGTTCAAAGGTAAAATTAAAATTTAGAATATAGATTTATGATTTTAGTTTTGTTGATAAGATTTTAGTGTGTTTTTTTCAGAAACGAATAGTCTGTAACTTATTTATTTAGGAAATTCCTGCTATTCATTTCAATCTTTTTCTTCGGTTATGCTTAAGGCAAAAGCGAAAAAAAAGGATCTTCATCACAAACGAAGTTCACTAAACACCGATGAAAATAAAATCTTAGTGAAGTTATCAGGGTTATTTAATTTTTGTATTGAGTTTTAAAATCTTAGTTTTAAAATATTTTTCTTTTCTGGATTAAAATTATCAATAAAAATAGTTCTGTATTTTAAATAAATTTAATGTTTTGAAAATTTAGGTATTGTCTGTAAAAATTCTTTAGTGCATGTTTAAGTTCAATTGAGTATGCTTCAACTACATCTGCGGAAGCTTGAACTACATTTATGTTAGCTTCAACTACAATTGCGGAAGCTACAACTACATCTGCGGATGCTTCAACTACACTTGCGGAAGCTTCAACTACATCTGCGGATGCTTCAACTACAATTGCGGAAGCTTCAACTACAATTGCGGAAGCTTCAACTACATCTGCGGAAGCTTCAACTACATCTGCGGATGCTTCAACTACAATTGAGGAAGCTACAACTACAATTGCGGAAGCTTCAACTACAATTGTGGAAGCTTTAACTACAATTGCAATTACTCTAATTAAAATTACTAGAATTTACTTTAGCAACTTTATTTTTAATATAAAGTACTGCTAAAAAAAATTAACAATTTAATAATAAAAATACGTACAAATACGCATAAAAAATTAATATAAATTTATTTAATTTGTAAGGTAAATTGAAAGATTATTAATATATATATTAAATAAAAAACTATGAGTACAGAAATTAAAAACACATTATTTCGCTTTGTAACCATGCGAGTACCGCAATTATCTGATGATAAAAATAAAGAAACAGATTTGTTTTTAGAGATAAAACAGTAAAGGCAGGCGTTTTTGATAATGCAGTTAAAATAAAGGCAATTTCTATAACTAAATGGAACGCAATGATGGCAATTATTTCAACATTTGAACCAACTTCTATTAAAACAGAAGATAAGCTAAAAGAAATGAATAAAAATATTTTTTTTTAATTTTCAGTTTGGTTAGCCAAAAATAAATATGTTCATTTGTCTTCACATTATGGCGGTTTAAATACAGATTTTTTAATTTTGAAAAGTGGTGAAAATCATTTTCTAAAAGATTATTTATATGTCAATAAACCAGTAAAGGAGTCAAATGTAAAGGGTGGAAAGATTAATTATAAGCGAGAAACTTACAATGTCAAATAAAATCAAAATAAGTTTTTTAATTTTTATGTCAATTTTAATTAATGGCTGTAAAAATAAATTTGAAAAAAATCAAGAAAATGAAATGTTTTTTTGGAATGCTTATAATAGCGCACCAGCTTTAAGAGGTCCATCTTATTGTTTTGTGGAATATTTTTATAAAAATAAAGCCATTGCTGGTAACTCAATGTGTATAGGTCAAAATGGATGGCGTGCTAAAGGTGATGGTTATGCAAGCGGTGGTTACAAAATTGTTCCAGACAGTATATCAATTGATTTTATTTGTGATTTAGATTTAATTCAATATTCTGGAGGTTGGAAATTGCCAAGAAAAAAAATGTTAGCTTTATTTGATTCTGTAAAAAGACCAAAACCGTATTATCCTGATTCTGAATATGGTTATGCATATATTATTTCAGGAGTAACACCAGGAGGACAGGTTAAAATTTGGATGAGTAAACCTGGAGAAGAAAAAGTTGAAATTGCAAAATTTAAAGCCAAACCGATAAAATATTTTATTAGAGGTTCTGAGGAAGACATAGCAAGAAATTGTGGTGGAGAAGGAGCATTTATTGATGATCAATTAGACGATTTTTATATTTACAATTATCTTCATCCAATACCTTATGGTATTTGGTATAAAGAAGAGAAAAAGTATGATGTAGATTTTGGCTATTGTTATGAAGATTATCCATATTTAAGTGGTGAAATTGGTAAAACTATTTCAAAAACAGGTGTGAATTTTAAAGGTTGGGATAATAATCCAATTCAAGTGGAATGGAATAAACCATATGGCAAATCTAATTTATATGATAAAATAGAGTTACCAGAACAGCTTTCTTTTCAGGCTTATGCTAAAGATTTAGGAGATGATGATTTTTATGCTGAAATTGTTTTGCCTCAAGATTTTGAAGCTATTTTTTCTAAAGGATACAAAGATTCACTAACTGGTAAACAAAGATTTTATAATAAAATTGTTTTTGCTATTGAGAAAAAAAGTGCAGTTTATAATAAATATGTTTATGGAAAAGTGCAACTTGATGGTGTAAATAAAAGAACAGATGTAAT
>JAYVKR010000091.1:0-10796 GCA_043768185.1 Flavobacterium sp. | reverse complement strand
TCTTACTGATACTTTAAAACCTTTTATAGACGAAAATTTTAGAACAAAATCCGATAGAGAAAATACAGGAATTGGTGGAAGTTCAATGGGTGGATTGGTGAGTATTTTTTCGGGAATTATGTATCCAGAAGTTTTTGGGAAATTAATGATTTTTTCGCCATCACTTTGGGTGGTTCCAAAAATAAAATTATCTTTTCTAGATATAGATGAACCTCAAGATACAAGAGTTTATCTTTATGCTGGTGGCGATGAAAGTGAAACTATGATTGATCACGTTACCAATTTCAAAAATAGATTATTAAAAAAAGAAGGTTTTGCAGACAAGATGAAGATTCGTATTAGTATAAATATGGCTGGAAAACACAATGAAAGATATTGGAGTGACGAATTTCCTAAAGCAATTGAATGGTTGTATTTTAGTACCAAAGAAGATTAGTTTCTTTATCAATGGCAATATCAATTTCAATATCAATATCAATATCAATAGCAATTGCAATATCAAAAATCAATTTTAAAATATAATTTAATAAAAATTTAAATATATGAATATCAATTATATAAAATCAAATACTTCTTTTAAAGGTTTAATAATAATTCCAGTTTATGTAACAGAAAATGAAACTTTATTTGAAGATATAAAACTATCTAAAAAACTATTTTCTGGAAAAAAAGATTCCAATTATATAATCGAAAAAAATGATGTGAATTATCTATTCATTGGTTTAGGAAAATCGCCAGATTATAAAACAATCAAAACAATTTTCAGAAGAATTTCTGCCAAACAAAGTTCGTATTTTGAAACCAATGCTACAATTGTTTTCCCCAAAGAATTTACAGATTTAAATCTGGAAGCAGCAATTTCAGGATTAGTTCTTGGTACGTATAGTTTAGGTCATTATAAGAAAGAAAAAAAATCGCATTCTATTAATAATGAAGGTTTTAACTTAGACATATTATCAAAAAATGATTTTAAAAACTCAGTAGAAAAAGGAATCAAAATAGCAAATGCGCAATTAGAAACGTTTAATTTAGTCGATTTACCATCTAATAAAGTTACACCAAAATACCTTTCAAATTGGGCGGTTGAAGCTGGAAATAAATACGGATTTACAACTGAAATTTTTGATAGAAGAAAGTGTGAAGATGTAGGTTTGCATTCGTTTCTAGCTGTAGGTCAAGGAAGTGAGCGTGAACCACAATTTATAATTATGGATTACAATCCTTTAAATTCTAAAAAACATATTGGTTTAGTTGGTAAAGGAATTACATTTGATACTGGTGGTTTGAATATAAAAGTGGCCGGAATGGTTCACATGAAATGCGATATGGCTGGCGCTGCAGCAGTTCTTGGCGCAATGCAATTAATTGCTGATTTAAAATTACCTATTAGAGTTACAGCAATTGTTCCTGCTTGTGAAAATTCTGTAGATGCAAAATCGTTTTTGCCTAGTGATGTTATAAATAGTTATAGCGGAAGCACTATTGAAATCATTGATACTGATGCCGAAGGAAGATTGATTTTGGCTGATGGATTATCCTATTTAATTAAAAATTATAAACCAGAAACTGTTATAGATATTGCAACTTTAACTGGAAGTTCTGTGGGTACATTTGGCTATGAATGTGGTGCATTGTTTACTAATAATGAAGAACTTTCTAAAAAACTGCAACAATCTGGCGATGCAATTGGCGAACGTTTATGGCAATTACCACTTTGGGATGCTTATAAAAGTGATATTGATAGTGAAATTGCCGATGTTAAAAATTATTCAGGAAAACCTGTTGCTGGAGCAATTTCTGCAGCAAAATTCTTAGAACATTTTACAGATAAACATACTTCTTGGGCACATCTTGATGTTGCTGGAGTAGCTTTTGGCGATGATGAATTTGCTAAAACCAAACACGCAACAGCATTTGGAGTTCATTTAATTACTAACTTTATTGAAAACTTATAACTATGGATACTAAAAATTTCATTTGTATTTCTAACTATTTTAAAGGAAATGATTTTTTAATAAATTTAAAAAAATTAGGCAATAGAGTGTACTTAATTACCTCTGAAAAACTGCGCGATAAACCTTGGGCAGTTGAATATATTGATGAAATATTTTTTATGCCAGGACAAGATATCGATTGGAATTTAGAAGATTTATTGGCTGGAGTTTCTGATTTAATGCGTCATAAAAAAATTGATGCCATCGTTGCATTGGACGATTTTGATGTAGAAAAAGCAACCTATTTACGAGAAAATCTCCGAATTGATGGAATGGGACAAACAACAGGAAGATATTTTCGTGATAAATTGGCAATGCGAATGCGAGCTAAAAGTTGTGGCATTTCCAATCCACAATTTTGTTCGCTTTTTAACGACCACGATATTAATACTTTTGCTGATACTGTTGCTGCGCCATGGGTTTTAAAACCTCGTTCAGAAGCTTCTGCAAATGGAATAATTAAAGTTTTTGACAAAGAATCGTTGTGGATTCATATTAACGAAATGGGAAACAATCGTTTTAAATATCTGCTAGAACAATTTCGTCCAGGCGCAGTTTTTCATTGTGATAGTTTGATATTTGAAGGTAAAATCTTGTTTAGTTTAACATCTCAATATTTGGCAACACCAATGGAAATTTCTCAAGGTGGCGGAATTTTTAGAAGTGTCAATATTGCTTATAATTCTGATGATGATAAAGAAATAAAACGAGTAAACGAAAAGGTTATAAAAGGTTTTGGATTAAAACATGGTGCATCGCACGCCGAATTTATTAAATGTGAAGAAGATGGAAAAATTTATTTTTTAGAAACCGCTTCAAGAGTTGGTGGTGCACATTTGGCCGAAATGGTTCATGCAGCTTCAGATATAAATTTGTGGCAAGAATGGGCAACTATTGAAGATGCTTTGGCAAAAGAAAAAAGTTACAAATTACCAAAAATTAAAAAAGAATTTGCTGGAATTGTACTTACCTTATCTAAATTTCAACATCCAGATTTATCAACGTTTAATGATGAAGAAATATGTTTTAGAGTTCCGTTAGATTTTCACGCTGGATTGATTGTAAAAAGCAACAAAAACGATAGAGTTAGAACACTTTTAGACATTTATGCAGAGCGATTAATTGCTGATTTTGCAACTTCTGCACAACAAGAAAAGCTTAAAAAGTTACATTAAAAATTATTTAAAATTAACTTGTACTTTTCTAAATGACAAAATCCTACAATAAATATAATTTCCATAATCAAACGTTTTGTATTTGGAATGAAGTTGATTTTGATGAAATTAAAGAGTTGAAAATCAATTATAAAAGTAAATCTGGTAGTAATTATATTTTTACAGAAATTGGAGTTTATAGAATTTCCAATCATTGGGGAAGAGTTTCTAATTGTAGATGGCGATTGAACTCATCTATAAATTATAAGAATCAAAACTCAACTGTTGGCTTTGCAAAATGGATCCATTTTTTACCAAATGATGAAACTTCAAAACTATTTTTTATAAAAATAAATTTTGAAACTAAGCAAGTAGATTTTTTTCATAAAGATTCTAACGATTATGATGGAAAAGCTATTTTAAGAAATGCGAATCAAACTTCTAAAGTGATTCAAAATATTAAAATTGTTTTAAATGAAACTTCTTGGTCAAAACATTTGCAGTTTGAAGATTTGGATTTTTTAAGAAAAGAAATTTGTTTAGAATTGATTAATTCTGAAAAAAGTTTGGTAGAGATTAAGAGAAAATTTATTTAGTGTATTTTTTTTATTCCGTAGGAATTTAAATTAATAGTTATATTTCAGAGATTCCTACGGAATGACAAGAAACTATAAAATTAGTTTAGTAAAAAAATATTATTCCTCAAACAACCCAACAGTTCCGCCAACCCAATCTCTATCTTTATTAAATTTTACACCAATCATTTCACCGCGACTTAGTCGAACTAAATTGGTAACTAGAGTAGGTGAGTCATCGTTTTTTTTCCAAACAGCAAGTACTCTAACTTCGGCTTTTACTTTTCCTTCAGGTGATTGAATTACAGAAATATAATTTACTTTTTTCTGTAAAATATACAATTCTTTTTCTTTAACAGCTTCAATATCTTCGCGTTTTATATGAAAAATTACACCACTTCCAGAAAATGAAAATAAAGGTTTTAGAACATAATTTTCTAAATCATTAGGAATTTCTTTTAGTTCAGATAACAAAGTAGTTTCTATAAAATACTTTCCTTGTAGGTAAGGCAAAATAAACTTACTTATTCTAAAAAACCAATTTGGATGACCTGCCCATTCAACATCATAACTTTTTGAGAAATCAAAATTCAGTTGTAAATCAGTTCTTAAATCTAGTTCGTCAAAAATTACACGATTATAAATTCTTTTTATATGAGTTTCAACACCTTTATTGTTTCTATAAAAAAGCTGATTTCCTTTTTCATATATTTCTGTAACACAAACAATTGGAATACCAAAATCTCGATTACAGTAATAAAAATCTATTTTGGTATTTTGCTTTTCAGGTTCAATTTCTAGTAATACAACATTTTCTTTTGGATGATTATTACAAATTGCTTCTTCAACAATTTGTAGATACTCTGTTCTAGAAATTCCGTTAAAAAAAGGTGTTAAATCAGACAGAAAAGGGTAGTGGTTTTGAAATTTCTCAGCTAAATTATATTGAAAATTATACAGCGATGGAAAACCTTGTACTTCAATAAGTTTCGGAATAATTTTATCATTTTCTTCGCAAATTCCGAAATCTATCGCTCAGAATGTAGTGTGATTGTCTTCGTTAGGAACTTTTCTATTTAGTTCTAATGCTTTGTCTGTTAAAGAAATAAAATTGTCAGATTTTATAAAATCAATAACCTCGTTACTAGCATCAACTAACTGTTGTTTTAATTCTTTTGGAATAAAAAAAGGTGTTTCACCAATTCTAAAAGTTACTTTATAATCAAAATCTGATGTAATATCTTGAAGTAAATTTTCATATTTATCAGTTGTAAAATTTGCGTTGAAGAGATTTCTGTAATTAAAATTCATTTTAATGTATTAAGAATTGAGTATCAAGTATTAAGATTAAAAATCAAGAATGTTGAAAATTTTATATAAAATTCCAATTATTTAAATTCATTTTAATTTATTAAAATATGATTATTAAGTAATTAAAGTCAAAATTAAGAAAGTTGAAAATCTTAATACTTAATACTAAAATCTTAATACTAAAATATCTTACTACTAATTCGTCAAAGCTTTCTTATTTTTCATCAAATCATTAATAGCAATTCGAAGAAAATTAGGAATTATAGTTTCGTTAGTTTTATATATTTTATCTTCATCAAGCAAGTCTTCTAGCATATTTCTAAATTTGGTTCTGCCTTTCATTGCAATGATTTTGTCGCGTTTTTCTTGATTTTTTAAATTCGCAATAAAACTCAATGCATCAGCTTCTGGATGAAATTGCAAACCAACAAAATACTCAGAAAATCTTACGCCCATAATTGCTCGTTCGTAATCGCCACGATGATTTCTTATCTTTTCTAACGAAATAATTTCGGCACCATTTTTCTTAAAAACACTCAATTTTGGTTGAACTACTTGATAATCTCTGCTGTCAATGGCATAAAACGGATTTTGTAAACCTTCAAAAACAGGATCATTCATTCCATCTTCGGTTTTGTGCATTGTCATAACACCAAAAGAAGTCGATTTTCGCTTTGTAATTTGTGCTAAACCAAAGTGAATACAAGCCATTTGAAACGAATGACAAATAAAAAGAACGTGTTTTTTTACTTCTTTTTCTTTGTTCCAATGCCACAATTGATCTACAAATTCATAGTATTTTTTATCCCAAATTCCGTTTCCTTCTAACGGATTTCCTGGTCCACCAGTTGAAATATAAATATCAAATTTTTCAATATTTGGAAATTCATTTTTTCCTCTTACATCAAATATTTGAAAGGTAACTATTTGATTAAATTTATTAATAATATCAATAATACAGCGCATTCCTTGATTGGGTTCGCCATCGTACATATCTAAAACTGCAATTCTAATTTGATTATTCATAGTACAAAGATAAACATTTTCAATTTCAATTTCAAAAATCAATATCAATTTCAATTTCAATATCAATATCAATTTCAAAAATCAATTTTGATAATTAGAATCATTTTGAATGGAATTGCATTTTGTCTTCCTGAGCGCAGTCGAAGGATTTCATCAACTTAAAAAATTCAGTCTTAAATCAATTTTAAATTCAAAATCCTATATTTATAGTAAGCAAAAGCTTAGTAAATTTCAAAATCCTTCGACTGTATTTCGTCTTCGCTCAGCATAAACTTTTCAGGAAGACAAAATTTAAAAAATTTCAAAAATCAATTTCATTTAAAAAAATTTCCAATCACAAACCAAACCCAAAACCCGAAACCCGAAACAATTTAAAATCCCTTAGTAAACTGACTTGTAATAAAATCTACCACTTTACTTAAATCATTTGTTTCATTAAAAATCGCCAATTGTTTGTCAGCGCCAGTTCCTTCTTTCATTATAGTATGAATGTAATTTATTTGCTCACGGCTATCCAATTCATCCACAACATCATCTATAAACTCTAGTAATTCATGAAGCAACATTTTGGTTTCAACCTCTTTTTGAAGTCCAAAATCTATCATATTTCCTTCAATTCCGTATCGTGCAGCTCTAAATTTATTTTCTTTAATCAATGCCAATCTGTAAATATTAAAACTGGTATTTTGCAAAGTAAGTTTGTATAATTTTGCCACAATTGCCTGAATTAAAGCTACAATACACATTGCTTCATCTACCGTCAAGCACATATCTGTAATTCGAAATTCTATAGTATCATAAAAAGGATGCAAGCGTAAATCCCACCAAATTTTCTTTGGATTATCAATACAATTTGTTTTAACTAAGGTATCCAAATAATTGTCATAAGCTTGTACGCTATCAAAATATTCTGGCAAACCAGTTCTAGGAAATTTATCAAACACTTTGGTTCTAAACGATTTATAGCCTGTATTTCGTCCTTCCCAAAATGGTGAATTGGTTGAAAGTGCAAAAATATGAGGCAAAAAATACGTTGCCTGATTCATTAATTGCAATCCAACTTCTCGGTTTTCAATACCTACGTGGCAATGCATTCCAAAAATTAAATTAGAACGCGCTGCGTCTTGCAACTCATTCACAATCATATGATAACGCGGATCATCAGTAATTGGTTGATCTTGCCATCGCGAAAACGGATGTGTTCCTGCGCCACCAACAACCAATTTTTGTTTGTCTGCCAATTCTACAATTTTACTTCGTAAATAAGTAATTTCTTCTTTGGCTTCTTTTACATTTTTACAAATATTGGTGCCAACTTCAACCACAGATTGATGCATTTCTGCCTTAACCTGCTCGTTCAAAATTATTTTTGCACCATCAACAATTTTAGACAAATGCGAACGTAAATCTCTAGTTTCTGGATCAATTATTTGATATTCTTCTTCAACACCAAGTGTGAAAATAGGTAATTTTTTACTCATAATTTATTTTTTTCTAGAAGCTATTTCCAGCTATCCATTGCAATCTTTTCTTTTTTTGTAAATAAAAAAGAAAAGGATTTTCATTACTATCTGGGCTAGGGCAACAGTGCTTAATTAAAAGTTCAGTATTAAAAATTCAAATTTCTAAACATTAAAAAGAGTATCAAATCTTAAAGTTTTAAAACTGAACACTGAACACAGACCACTGAACACTGATTACTGAACACTGACTACTGGCCACTACTTACAAGCATCCTTAATAAAACTTCCCCAAGTTAAATTCATTTTTCCAGTTTTTTGTTTTTTTGCTGCAGCGATTGCCATTTTTGCTGCGTGTTCTACAACCCATTCAAAGTTTTCTGCACCGACAGAAGTCAATTCGGCATCTGGCGCAGGATTTCCAAAATCTATTGCATAAGGAATTCCGTTTCTCACTGCAAATTCTACCGTATTAAAATCATAACCCAAACCTTTACAAAGCTTTAAAGTATAATCTTTTACAGTTGCTAATAATTTTTTATCGGTTGCTGGACCATCAATTACATATCTTAAATGATGCGGATTTCTTGGTTCGTATTGCATAATATGAACGTCTTTTCTGTCAAGGCAATACACTCTAAAATATTCTGTAAAAACAATTTCTTCTTGCAACATCATTACTAATTGTCCAGTTTCTTGATGTTTTTCCCAAAATTCTTCCTTGTTTTCTAATCGGTACACGTTTTTCCAACCGCCACCAGCATAAGGTTTCATATAAGCAGGAAATCCTATATAATCAAAAATTCCATCCCAATCCATTGGAAATTTTAAATTTCTAAACGATTTAGAAGTTGTATCAGTAGGATGTTCTGCACTTGGAAGAATTACAGTGTTTGGTAACGGAACGCCCAAAGTATCTGCCAATGAATTATTAAAAAATTTATCATCTGCGCTCCACCAAAACGGATTGTTAATTACATTAGTACCAGTTAATGCTGCATTTTTAAGATAAGCACGATAAAACGGAACATCTTGCGAAATTCTATCAATAATTACAGCGTATTCGCCATCTTTATTTTGAACCACTTTGTCTATAGAAACTGCTTCTGCAATAATATCTTTTTCATTTTTAGAGTTTACTCTGTCAATAAATGCTTGTGGAAATGTGTCTTCCATTCCAAATAAAATTCCAATTTTCTTCATTTTATATTTTTTTGGTTTAAACAATGTCAAAGTTTTAAATTCTGACTGAGTTACTATGATTATTAAAAAAACTTAATTCTAGATAAATAATGTGGAAACATTTCTCGCCATACTGGCCAATCGTGTTCTTTGTCTTGACGCACATCAAACCAGTGCGGAATGTCTCTATCGTTTAAAACTTTGTGTAATTTTAAGTTGGCATCATAACAAATATCCCAATTTGAAGTGCCAAGTACAATATCCATATTCCAAATTTCATGATCGTTTAATCCGTATAAATAATCTTCTGGCGAATTGTAAAAAACATCATCATCATGATGACCATCCATAAAACTTTTAATATTAAATGCGCCACCAAGTGAAAACATGTGACTAACATAACCTGGATGACGAAAAGCAAAATTGGCTGCATGATAACCACCTAAACTACAACCTGCAACTGCAACTTTACCTAAGCCAGTATTATTTTTTACGCGTTCTACAATTTCGTGGCAAATAAATTTATCATACCAGCCGTGATTTTGAATGCGATGAACAGGATGAATTTTTTTATTATAAAAACTATCTTTGTCTATACTATTAGGACAAAAAATTTGAATTAAACCTTGTTCAATATACCAACGAGCACTTTCAATTAAACCTTGATCTTTATTTTCATGATAACTTCCCATTGAAGTAGGAAAAAGTATAACAGGATAACCAGAATGACCAAAAACAAGCATTTCAATTTCTCTACTTAAATTGGGCGAATACCACTTAAAATATTCTTCTTTCATATGTAATTTACTTTTAACAAGTTTAATAAAAAAAAGAATGTGAAATTCGCAAAAAAAAAATTATTCAAAAGTTTTACTACATACTTTTTAAAGCAAAATATTTTTTAGAAATTCTAAAAAAAAAGGCATCTAAAATGGTTGTTTTTTTTAGTTTTTATAAGAACTGTAATTATAAATAAGTTTAAAATTAACTATTTACTATTAATTGAACTTGACTTTTAAGTCTTTCAATTAGCATATTCATCATTCGTTTATTTAAATTTGATGAATTTTCAATATATAATTTGTATTCATCTAAAGTAAATAATCCAATAATCATTCCTTTTAATGCATTTCTAAATTTCATATCTCTTTGAATAGAATGTTCAATGTAAGCTAATTTCTTGTCTGGGTTAAAATCAAAGAAAACTTCTTTTTGCTTTATTACATAGTTTATATAAACTTGAATTAGCAAACCATTTTGAAGTTTTAAAATAGGACGTAAGGTTTTATTTTGAAACGATTCTTCGGCAGATGATTGATTTGAAACTGTTCCAATAGATTCTCCTCGAAGTGAAATAATAATATTTTCTCTAGCTTCCATTTTTTATTTAAAGTTATAAAAAAACCTCTATTAAAAAACAGAGGTTGATTTAAAGTTATAAAGAGTGTATTGTTAATTAGTAATTTTGAAAACTACTTTTCTAACTAAACGTCTTGCATATTCTGAGTTTTTATCTACTGAGTCATCTACACCATTAGCTTTTATTACTAATCTTGAAGCATCTATACCCGATTTAATTAATATTGTTTTTATATTTTCTGCACGTTTACTAGACAAAGAATTGTTAGCATTAGAATTGCCAATAACATCTGCATATCCAATAATATCTATAGATTTTGTTGGGTTTGATCTTAAATAATTAAGTATAAACCCAATATTATCAGAAGAAGCGTTAGTTGGTTGTGGATTGGCTGTATCAAAATAAGCTGCAACATATCCTTCATTAATAAACTTAGCTAAAACTTCGTTATTACCAGCTGCAGCCGTATTATTAGTAACGATTGAATTATTTACAAATTTTTCTAATTCATCTGGCACACCATTTCTGTTAATATCGACCATTCTACCTTTAGTATCTACAGCAACGCCAGCAATAGAATTATTTTCTGTATCTAAATAATCTGGAACACCATCTTTATCAGAATCGTCCATCATTGTTTCTAAATCTCCAATTCTTTTATCTAAAGCTTCCATTCTATCTGAACCTTTCTCTGGAATTATAGCCCAATCTCCATGAATTTTATCTTTTCCTAA
>JAYVKR010000090.1:0-2434 GCA_043768185.1 Flavobacterium sp. | reverse complement strand
AAATTCATTCCATTTTTCTATTTTCTCTAAATTGGCTTCTACTACAAATTTCGGGTCATAGATCCCATCTGTCATTAATATTAAATAAGAGAAATCATCTACTAATTTAAAACCGAATCGAGTTGAAAATTTATCACTTTGAAATATTTCTGGCATAGTAATAAAACGTGTTCCACCACCAAATTCACCAACATCTAACCAATTCATTAATTTGATTTCCGTTAAATCTTTGTTTAATAATCCTATTGGGCAATCTCCAATACCAAAAGTTAAAATAGCATAGCCAAAATCATATTTTTTGACTAAAGAAAAAATCAATGTTGCATGTAAATCTTTTAATGGTCTTTCTAATGTAGCAGCAAATTTTTCCAATTCTTTATGGACAAACCATGCTGCTTTTGAAAGATTATCATAAACGAAAAGACTAATTTTCTTTGATGACTCTTCATCCGTTTTATGATGATGATTTAAAAGGTTATCATCAAATTCTTTTAAATATTCATCCGTGAAGTTTTCTTCGAAATAGGATAGTACTAACTCACAAGATAATTTCGAACCCTGTCTTGACAAACTTGCTGAACCAGCACCATCAGATACAACTACAACACTCCAACCCGTTTCATTAATATTTTTAAATGCAAAATCATCATCTCTAAATGAACCAACATTTGCATGACTTCTTCCACGTTTAGATGCTAATACTATATTTTTATCTAAAAATTTACTAGAAATAGCAACATTATCCTCTTTCCAATAAGGATCTTTTTTATCACTTTCAATGTCTTTCCACAATGATTTAGGATCAGGATTTATAATAATTGTTATTATTTTTTCATTTAATTTAGAATCCTCAGCTTCTCCTTCTATTCTAAATAACAATCTTATTTTTAAATCTCCATTTACTATAGGATTTCCATAAAGCAATTCTTCTCCATTATTAAAGTCAAGGCCTGTTTCTTCTAAACCTTTAATTTCTATATAAATAACATCATTCCAACCTAACTTAATAAAATCAATTTTTGCTTCGTATTTTTTATTTACAGTTCCATTTGGTAATAATACTGATTGTAAAATAATATCGTCAATTCGAGTTTTTAATGTCCAATTTACCATAATCATTTTTTGATTTTCTTGAATTATTTTTACTGAATTTATAATCTCTTCATTGGCAATAAATTTATCCAAAAGAGACAATTTACTTTGTGGAACTTCTTTTTTGTTTTGAGATAAGAAAGCTTGAATATATTTTTTTGCTTCTTCCATAAATTATCCTTGTGTTCTACTTACATCAAAACCTCCATCACCATTAGTATATGTTCCTTGATTTCCGCACCAAGGGCAAGTACTCAATTCTTCATCACCAATACAATGAATTTTACCACAACTACATACCGCAAAAGCAATTTGATTCCCACAGCAAGGACAAGTTGGACCGCCAATTAGTTCGTCTGTATTTACCTTATGGGTAAAATTAGTGTTGTCTGCCAATTCAAAGTAAGAATTATCAACTTGATAAGCTCCAATCAATCTGTAACTTTTAGTACTTAATTCAATACCAGCAAAACTTGACGGTGCAATTGCTTTACGATATTTCATTAAGTATGGTCTTTTGGTATTTTGACATTTACCATTCAGCACTACAAAATTATCATCTACAAATTGGCGGTTAGGTTCTGATTTTGTTAAATCAATTTTTTCAATAGTTACTCCATCTAATTTTGCTAATTCAAACCCCGTTGTACTACTTTCAACACTTATACTACTTGTTTTAATAGAATCTGTAACCCATTTAAAAAATTCTTTATAGGATTGGACATTTGTATTTTTGAATTCTAAAACAGAATCTGTCAATTCTCCAAGTAGATTTGCATCTGTATTATTACCAAATGAAACGGCAATTAAATTGGTTGCTCTTTGCCAATTCTGTTTCCACTCATTGATGGCCGTTTTACTATCATCTGTTGGGACACCATCAGTAAATAAAAATACAATAGGTTTCCAATCCCCTTTTACTTCATAAGTAGTTTTGACAATATTAGTTCTTAATTCGTGCATCAAATGTCCCAAACCTTTACTTAATGAAGTTCCGCTGCCAATTGGAAATTTTGGAGGATAGAAACTAACTATTTCCTGCAATGGCACTAATGTTTTTGGCTGACCAGCAAAGACAATAATAGAAACAAAAACAGTTTCTAGAGCGTGTGGGTCGGTTTTTAATGCTTGTATAATGGTTGCTAGTCCTTCTTCAACTTGTTGAATAGGTTCGCCAACCATTGATTCTGAAATGTCTATAAGGAAATATATTGGTAATCTTCTCATAATTTAAATTTTATTATATTCGTGTACATTTCTAAATTTTACAAGTCGTAGCAACAAAAAACTACCTTCTCTGGTTAATCATTTTCTTTCAAAAATGAAACTACTGTTTCGAATG
>JAYVKR010000089.1:0-34298 GCA_043768185.1 Flavobacterium sp. | reverse complement strand
TATACATCTACAAAAATTCAATTAATTCATGTTAGCGGTGGAAACGGCGGAACAGATTATTTGACATTCGAAAAAAATTAATTAACCTACTGTTATGTTTAAAGCCATCCAATTTATTGGGTGGTTTTTTTATGTAAAATTTTCTAAATTTTGTCACAATAGAACTTTCCAACTTTAAGACTTTACCTTATATTTGCACTTCAATAAAAAAAACTACAATGTTCAATAACCTAAGCGAAAAACTAGACAAAGCATTTCATATATTAAAAGGTCACGGAAAAATTACCGAAGTAAACGTTGCCGATACTTTAAAGGAAGTTCGTCGTGCCTTGCTTGACGCCGATGTTAACTTTAAAATTGCTAAAGATTTTACAACCAAAGTAAAAGAAAAAGCACTTGGTCAAGACGTTTTAACTACGTTGCAACCAGGACAATTAATGGTAAAAATTGTAAAAGACGAACTTACCGAATTAATGGGTGGCGAAGCAGCAGGAATTAATTTATCTGGAAATCCAACAGTAATATTAATGTCTGGTTTGCAAGGTTCTGGAAAAACAACTTTTTCTGGAAAACTAGCCAATTATTTAAAAACTAAAAAAAATAAAAAACCATTACTTGTAGCTTGCGATATTTATCGTCCGGCAGCAATAACACAATTAAAAATTGTAGGAGAACAAGTTGGAGTAGAAGTATATGCTGAACCAGATAGTAAAAATCCAGTTTCAATATCAGAAAATGGAATTGCTTACGCTAAAGCAAATGGTTTTAATGTTGTAATTATTGATACTGCTGGTCGTCTTGCTGTTGACGATGAAATGATGACCGAAATTGCTAATGTTCACAAGGCAATTCAACCACAAGAAACACTGTTTGTTGTAGATGCAATGACTGGTCAAGATGCTGTAAATACTGCCAAAGCGTTTAATGATATTTTAAATTTTGATGGAGTTATTTTAACAAAATTAGATGGAGATACTCGTGGTGGAGCAGCAATTTCTATACTTTCTGTAGTTGATAAACCAATAAAATTTATTGGAACTGGAGAGAAAATGGATGCCATTGATATTTTCTATCCTTCACGTATGGCAGAACGTATTCTTGGCATGGGTGATGTTGTGTCGCTTGTAGAAAGAGCGCAAGAGCAATATGACGAAGAAGAAGCTAGAAAAATTCAGAAGAAAATTGCTAAAAATGAATTCGGTTTTGACGATTTCCTTTCTCAAATTCAACAAATTAAGAAAATGGGAAGCATGAAAGATTTAGTTGGTATGATTCCTGGAGCTGGAAAAGCATTGAAAGATGTAGAAATTGAAGACGATGCTTTTAAACACATTGAAGCCATTATTCATTCTATGACGCCAATTGAAAGAACAAAACCTGCAGTTATAGATATGAAAAGAAAAACCAGAATTGCAAAAGGTTCTGGAACTAAAATAGAGCAAGTTAATCAGTTAATGAAACAATTTGAGCAAATGAGTAAAATGATGAAAATGATGCAAGGTCCAGGAGGAAAAAATATGATGCGAATGATGGGCGGAATGAAATAATAAAAAATGCTAGAGACGCGATTTATCGCGTCTTTTTAATTATAAAACAACAACAACAATAACAATAATAACCATCCGAAATGCAACTACTAGACGGAAAAAAAGTATCAGACGATATTAAAGCAGAAATAACTGCCGAAGTAAACTTGATGAAAGCCAATAACGAAAAAGTACCACATTTAGCAGCTATTATTGTTGGAAATGATGGCGCAAGTTTAACTTATGTTGGAAGCAAAGTAAAATCGTGTCAATTGGTTGGATTTGAATCTACATTAGTAAAAATGCCAAGTACAACATCTGAAACTGAATTACTAAAAAAAATTATTCAGCTTAATGAAGATGATGACATTGATGGATTTATAGTACAATTGCCTTTGCCAAAACAAATTGATACTCAAAAAATTCTAATGGCAATTGATCCGAGCAAAGACGTTGATGGTTTTCATCCAGAAAATTTTGGAAAAATGGCATTAGATATGACCACATTTATTCCTGCAACACCATTTGGAATTCTAGAATTATTAGAACGTTATAATGTTGAAACTAAAGGAAAACATACTGTAGTTATAGGTAGAAGTCACATTGTAGGAAGACCAATGAGTATTTTAATGGGAAGAAAAGGTTTTCCTGGAAATTCTACCGTTACATTAACACACAGTTACACTAAAAATATTGCTCAAATTACTACACAAGCCGATATTATAATTACTGCGCTTGGAGTTCCAAATTACTTGAAAGCCGAAATGGTAAAAGATGGAGCAGTTGTAATTGATGTTGGAATTACTAGAGTTCCAGACGAAACAACCGAAAAAGGATATCGAATTACTGGCGATGTAGATTTTGATTTGGTTTCTAAAAAAGCATCTTACATAACTCCAGTACCTGGTGGAGTTGGACCAATGACTATTGCAATGTTATTAAAAAATACGCTGCTTGCAAGAGAACAAAAACGTTTAAAATTACAATAATTAATGATAATTTCTGAAGTAAAAACAGAACAGCTTTCTATAATTCAAGATTTAGCATACAGAATTTGGCCTTCTACTTATGGCGAAATTCTCTCTAAGATTCAATTGGATTATATGTTAGATAAATTTTATAATCTAAACTATTTACAAAATCAACTAGAAAATGGGCAAAATTTTATTTTAATTTCAAATGAAAAAGTAATTGTTGGTTTTGCATCGTATGAATTTAATTTTGAAAATTCTAACAAAACAAAAGTTCATAAAATATATGTTTTGCCAGAAATACAAGGAAAAGGAGTTGGTAAAATTTTGATGGATTTTATTAAAAATAAAGCAGTAGAAAAGACAAATTCTGGTTTACTTTTAAATGTAAATAGATTTAATAAAGCCATAATTTTTTATGAAAAATATGGATTTACTAATGTAAGTTTAATAGATATTGAAATCGGAAACGGTTATTTAATGCAAGATTATATATTAGAATTAAATTTATAATACTATAAAAAATGAAAGTACATACTAAAAAAGGAATTGATAAACTTTTGTTTGGAATGAAACAAAAAGATGTAGAACTGTTATATGGTAAACCAAGCAAACACTACAAAGACGATGATAAAAATATAATTTATCTATACAATCTAGAAAAATTGCGATTGACTTTTTATGAAGATGAAGATTTTAGATTGGGTTATATAATTTGTTCCAATTCAAATTTAGAATTATTTGAAACTACTGTAATTGGAAAAGATGTTAATACAATTAAAAATACTTTAATTGAAAAAGGCATAAAATCTTGGGAAGTTGAAGATTTCGATTCTATTCAAAATCATTTTAATGAAAGCAATTGGATAATTTTACAAAGTGAATTTGATGAGGTTATCAAATTAGAAATAGGAGCAATTATCAATGATAAAGACGAATTTGATTGGAAATTTAAAGCATAAAAAAAAGGGATAAATTTTAAATTTGTCCCTTTTTTATATAATTATTTTTTTGGATTTCCGTCTAAAAGTTCAATTTCAAAAATAATATTAGAATTTGGCGGAATTACATTTCCTGCGCCTCTTTCTCCATAACCTAAATTGGCAGGAATAAATAAAGTTGCTTTATCTCCAATATTCATTAAGTTTAAACCTTCAACAAAACCAGGAATAAATTGATATTTTCCTGCTTGCGCTTGCATTGGTTGATATCCATTTCCAGAAGCTCTATTTTGATCAAATTTTCCAAATTCTTTTGTTACACTTTCAATACAACTGTCAAATAAAGTTCCGTCTTCTAAAAATCCTGCGTAATTAATTAAAACTGGTGCGCCATCAACAGGTTTTACATCACTACCTTTTTGAGTAATTACATATTGTAAACCAGATGTTGTTTTAGTTGCTTTGGCTTTAGCAACATTTAAAGCAGTAACTTTTGCAGCCATTACAGTTCCAAATTTTTCTACATAAACTTTCTTAGCTTGAGCATCAATTTCTGCTTGTTTTTTCTTGCTTTCAGCATCAATTAAAGCTTGTTTTTGTTTGGCTTCTGCATCAATTATGGCTTGTTTTTTATCATCATCTCCTTTATTGGCAAAGTAATCAGTAAAAACTTTAGCAGCATTAAATTTCATTGCTTCGCCACCTTTTCTAGAAATTGTTACTTTGGTAATTAAATCATCTTGTGCAATTGCATTTACAACATCCATTCCTGTAACTACATGTCCAAATATAGAATGTTTATTGTTTAACCAAGAAGTTTCTTTGTGCGTTATAAAAAATTGCGAACCATTAGTTTTTGGTCCAGAATTTGCCATTGACAAAATTCCACCTTTATCATGAACCAAACTTGGATCAAACTCATCTTTAAAAGCAAAACCTGGTCCGCCAGAACCATTTCCATCTGGATCGCCACCTTGAATCATAAAATCTTTTATAACTCTGTGAAATTTTAATCCATCATAAAACTTTTTACCTTTAAATTTTTCTGCAACTTGAGTATTTGTTCCTTCAGAAAGGGCAATAAAATTAGCAACAGTAATTGGTGCTTTTTTATATTCTAATTGTACAACAATTTTACCTTTAGTAGTTTCAATTTCTGCAAAAATTCCTTCGTTACTATTAGAAGTTGCAGATTTAGTTGTACTTGATTTAACCGCTTTTTTTACAGTTTTTTTCTTTGTTTGCGCATTAGATATTGTTAATCCTAAGAAAAATAACAATACAATTTTAAATTTTAGTTTCATTAGTTATAGATTTAATTTAATAATTTTTATGTGTAAAAGTGTTATTTATTTTCTAATAATTCTACTTCAAAAGTAATATTTGCATTGGGCGGAATTACATTTCCAGCACCATTTTCTCCATAAGCTAAGTTTGAAGGAATAAAAACAACTGCTTTATCGCCAATACTTAATCTATTTAATATTTCTTCAAGTCCAGGAATCATTTGACCTGGTTTTCCAACAACATAAGGTAAAACTTGATATCCGTTTTGTGCAGCTCTTTGCAAATCTAATTTTCCAAATGCTTTTAAATTTTCTACATCGCTAGAGTCAAACAATTCTCCATTTTCTAAATAACCAGAATAGGCAACAAGAACAGAAGTTTCGTTGGCAGGTTTTTTTCCAGAACCTTTTACTAAAACAGAATATTGAACTCCAGAAGCTGTTTTTGTTGCTTTTAATTTGGTTGCTGTTAAAAAAGCAAGTTTATCTGAAACTACTTTTTGAATTGCTTCGGCATCAATTTTGGCTTGTTTTTTTTGATCTTCAGATGCAATACTAAAGTAATCACTAAAAACTTTTACAGCATCAAACTTTTTCGCATCTTCTCCTTTACGAATAATTTTTACAGCATTTATAACGTCATCTTGAACAATTGTATTTACAACATCCATACCTTTTTCTACAACATGACCAAAAATAGTATGCTTTTCATTTAAAAAAGGAGTTGCAACATGAGTTATAAAAAACTGACTACTGTTTGTTCCTGGACCAGAATTTGCCATGGCCAGTAAGCCACTTTTATCAAATTTTAAATCGCTAAATTCATCTTTAAATTTATAACCTGCATCTCCAGTACCATTTCCTAACGGATCGCCACCTTGAATCATGAAATTTTCAACAACTCTATGAAATTTTAAACCATCATAAAATGATTTATTTTTATAATCGTCAGATACAAATGTATTTGTGCCTTCTGCAAGTGTTACAAAATTGGCAACAGTAATTGGAGATTTTTTATATTCTAATGCCAATAAAATTGTTCCTTTAGTAGTAACAATTTCAGCATACAATCCATCGGTAAGTTTTTCGTATTTGTCAGTACAAGATGTTGCTATTAAAACAATTACAATGGTAATTAAACTAAATATTCTTTTCATTTTTATTATTCTGGAGTTACTAATTTAGGTGTTGAATTTTGTTTTTTTGGTGTTCTATCCAATTTAAAATCATTAAGAGTTACAGTACAAATTAATGGTTCGTTGGCACCAATCTTGTCATTATCTCCATGATATCCAAAAGCCATATTAGATGGAAATAAAAAAGTAACTTTTTCTGTTTTACGCATTAATTTTATTCCATCACGCAAACCCATCATAATATTTTGTTTGTCTACAAGATAAGTTTGAGGTTTTAATTCTTCTTGAGAATATATAATGTTACCTTTTAAATCTTTAATTTCATAATCAAAAAAAGCAACATCACCTTTTTTAGGAGTTATAGAATCAGTTTCATTTTTAGTTTCATAATGATACCAATATCCTTTTTTAGAACCTATATATTTTACTTCTGGATTACTTTTTATTATGGCTTGAATTTGATTTTCTTCGTTTTTATTTAATTTAATATTACGTTCTACCGATGCATTTAAAAATTCTCCAGACGATCTTGAGATTGGCATTCTAGCTTGTTGTTGTTTGCAACTAATTAAAGTTAAAAGCACAACTAGTAAAGTTAAAAAACTTTTTATATTTTTCATTTTCAATTAATTAAATTCTATTTTTGAAACTAAATATTCAAATTTTTTGATGACATTTTCTATTGAATCGTATGATTTTCCACCAGCAGCATTTATGTGTCCGCCACCACTAAAATGATCTCTTGCAAATTGATTTACATCAAAATTTCCGTGTGAACGAAAGGATATTTTAATAACATTTTCTTCTCTATTTTCTATAAAGATAGCTGCAAAAATAATGCCTTTTATTGATAATCCATAATTTACAATTCCTTCTGTATCTCCTTTTTGATAATTAAATTCGTCCATTTCCTTTTGAGAAAGAGAAATGTAGGTGGTTTTAAACTGGGTTAAAACTTTCATATTTTGTAATGCACGACCCAATAGTTGTAATCTATTATAAGAATTATTATCGAATAATAATGTTGGAATTTCAGTATTTTCTACACCTAAATCTATAAAATCGGCAACAATTCTATGTGTTTTTCCAGTTGTTTTAGGAAATTTAAATCCGCCAGAATCAGTAAGAATTCCGGTATATAAACAAGTTGCAATAGTTTTATCTATAAGTTCTTTTTTACCTAAAAGTTCTATAAAATTATAAACCATTTCGCAAGTAGAACCAAAACTTGTATCAGAATAAGTGTATTTGGCATACGAATCTGGCAGTTGATGATGATCTATCATAATCATTGGAGCTGAAAGTTTGTTTAAAACGTTTTCCATTTCGCCAGTGCGATGCAAAGCATTAAAATCTAGTGTAAAAATTAAATCTTGTTCTTGCAGAATTTTAGCAACATTTTCTTTGTCGTTTTCATAAACTAAAACAGTTTCTGAAGCTGGTAACCAAGCCAAAAAGTTTGGGAAATCATTAGGAATAACTACAATTGGTTGTTGATTTAGTTTTAGCAAAAAATGGTACAATCCAAGTGTAGAACCCATTGCGTCTCCATCTGGACTTCTATGCGGAATTATTGCAATTTTATTAGTTGTTGCAAGTAATTGTTTAATTTCTGTAATGTCTTTTTCATTCATAGTGTGCGAAAATACTAAAAATTACTAAATGGTAACTACAGATTAACATCATTTTTTGTGTTTATTTTGAAACAAAAAGTCCTAACCAAATTGCAAAAAGTCCAAGTATTATACTCAAAGCAATGTATGAAAATGCAAGTAAAGAATTATTATTTGTAAAAAGCGAATAATTTTCATGTCCAAATGTAGAAAAAGTAGTAAAACCACCACAGAAACCAGTAATTAATAACCATTTTAGATTGGAATTCGATAAATTATTTTTCTCTAAAATTCCGATGATTAATCCAATTAAAAAACAACCCAAAACATTAGTAATAAATGTTGCTAACGGAAAATGATTAGACCAATATTTACTAACAAAAACAGTTGTTAGATAACGAAGAACGCTTCCTATTGCTCCGCCGATTGCTATGTAGAGTATTGTTTTTAGCATTTCACACATTTAATTTTTTAATTATTACTGCCTTTCCAAGTGCCACCATATTTATAATTTTCTAATTTCTTAGATTTTTCGCAACAAGTTTTACATACAAATATCCAAGTCTTTCCTTTTGTAATTTGAATTCTGAAAAGTACAATTTCATCTTGATTGCATATTTCACAAACTTTAGTTTTCACAATAATTAAATTTAGTTAAAGATTTAATTGCTAGTTAACTGCTTTACTTTTTAATTCTTCAATAGTTACATATTCCAATGCTTTAATGTTGGTTGCTTCCAAAATTACTGGTGGTGCAACGCCTGCTTTAAGAGCTTCTTTCCAACGCAAAGCGCACAAACACCAAACATCTCCAGCTTTTAAACCAGGAAAACCACTTGCTAAATAAGGAGAAATTAAATCATTTCCTTGCTTTAACGAATAGTTTAAAAATTCATCAGTAACTACTGCAGCTACTACATGAATACCACGATCGTTACTATCGGTAGCGCAAAAACCAGTTCTAAAAAAACCTGTAATTGGGTCTAAGCTTGCTAATTTTAATTCTGTACCTAGCACATTTTTTTGATTGGTTTCCATTTTAATTATTTTTGAATCTTTATTTAATGTTGTGTTACAATTTTCTTTATTTTTATTTTGCGCAAGAATTGAAGTTGTTACAATAAAAAATAGAAAAACAACTATAGATTCTTTAAAATTTGATAGTTTCATTTTTTAACTTTATTTCAAATGTAGTAATTTTTTTAATTTGTTGTTTTGAAATTTGAATTTTATAGAAGACAAAAATCTTTAGTCCTGACAGTAATGGAAATCCTTAGGTTGCGGTTTTTGCGAAGCGAAAACCGCAACCTAAGATTGAAATGTATGGCAGGAATTACAAAACTAGAAATGCCCAAACCGTTTACTCCTAAAAAAAATAATTAATTTCTAAATTCTACTTTTTAATTTCAATCGAGAATAGTACTTTTGCCTATGCAACACAACGTACTTATTTTAGATTTTGGATCGCAATACACACAACTAATAGCAAGACGCGTGCGCGAATTAAATATTTTTTGCGAAATTTTTCCTTACAACAATTATCCAACTGATTTATCGTCTTACAAAGCTGTTATTCTTGGAGGAAGTCCTTTTTCTGTTCGATCAGATGATGCCTTAAAAATTGATTTATCTAACATTAAAGGTAAATTACCTTTACTTGCAGTATGTTATGGTGCACAATATTTAGCTCATTTTTCTGGTGGAGAAGTTACTGCATCAAACACTAGAGAATATGGACGCGCAAATCTTACTTATATAAAAGAGAACGAAAATTTTTTTGAAAATGTAAATTTGAATTCTCAAGTTTGGATGTCGCACAGTGATACTATTAAACATTTACCAACAAATGGAATAAAACTAGCAAGTACAAATGATGTAGAAAATGCAGCTTACAAAATTGAAGGAGAAACTACTTATGCTATTCAATTTCATCCAGAAGTATATCATTCTACTGATGGAAAACAGATACTTGAGAATTTCTTAGTTAAAATTGCCCAAGTTCCTCAAAATTTTACCCCAAATGCTTTTGTTGATGATTGCATTAAAGATTTAAAAGATAAAGTGCAGAATGATAAAGTCGTTCTTGGACTTTCTGGTGGAGTTGACTCGACTGTAGCAGCGGTTTTATTACACAAAGCAATTGGAAAAAATTTATATTGTATTTTTGTAAATAATGGTTTACTTCGTAAAAACGAGTTTGAAAGTGTGCTCTACCAATATAAAGGAATGGGTTTAAACGTAAAAGGTGTTGATGCTTCGGCACGTTTTTTGACAGAATTGGCTGGAGTTGATGATCCAGAAACAAAACGTAAAATAATAGGTAGAGTTTTTATAGAAGTTTTTGACGATGAATCAAAAATTATAGAAAATGTATCTTGGTTGGCACAAGGAACAATTTATCCAGATGTAATAGAATCTGTTTCGGTAAAAGGTCCAAGTGCAACTATAAAATCACATCATAATGTTGGTGGTTTGCCCGATTTTATGAAACTTAAAATTGTAGAACCACTTAGAATGTTGTTTAAAGATGAAGTGCGAAGAGTTGGAAAATCATTAGGAATTGATGCCGAATTATTAGGAAGACATCCTTTTCCTGGACCAGGATTATCGATAAGAATTTTGGGAGATATTACACCAGAAAAAGTACGCATCTTGCAAGATGTTGATGCCATTTTTATTGAAGGATTAAAATCGCACGGTTTGTATGATAAAGTATGGCAAGCTGGTGCAATTTTACTTCCTGTAAATAGTGTAGGAGTAATGGGCGATGAACGTACTTATGAAAAAGTTGTAGCTTTGCGCGCAGTAGAATCTACTGATGGAATGACTGCCGATTGGGTACATTTACCTTATGAGTTTTTGATGAAAATCTCAAACGAAATTATAAATAAAGTGAAAGGTGTAAATAGAGTAGTGTATGACATTAGTTCTAAACCACCAGCAACTATTGAGTGGGAATAAATATCAATATCAATGTCAATGTCAAAAATCAATTTCAAATTATAAAAATCATATTTTTATATTTATATTGTGTTTGATTTTTGATGTTACAATTTAAATTTTAAGTTATGTTAAAAAAAATCTTTAGTATAGTATTTTTAGTAATTACAAGTTTTGTATCAGCTCAAAGCTATATAAAACATACTGTAAATACTGATGAAACAATTCAGACAATTGCCAAAAAATATAAGGTAACGCCATTTGATATTTATAAATTAAATCCAGATGCACAAAACGGAATTCAAGTTACCGATGTTTTATTGATACCTAAAAGTATTGTAAAAGCAGAAGATAATATTGAAGTAAAACCTAAAGAAACATTACCAACTAAACCCAAAGAAGTTGTTGTAGTTAAACCAAAAGAAGCAGTTATTCCAAAGCTTATAGCTAAAACCCATACTGTTGTGGCAAAGGAAAGTTTGTACTCTATTTCGAAAAAATATAATATTTCTATTGAAAGTTTAAAAAATTTTAACCCTTCTTTAAAAACTGATAATTTACAACTTGGACAAATCTTGTTAGTATCTGGAAAACCAGTTCCTGAAAAATTAACAGAAAAGAAAATATTAGAAAAGGTTGAAAAAAAAAGCGAAGTTAAAGTTGAAAAAAGTGTTGAAGTAAAAAAATCAACAGCAACTTTCACTCACGAAGTACAACCTAAAGAAACCAAATACGGAATTGCAACCAAATACGGAATTTCAGTTGAAGAATTAGAAAAATTAAATCCAGAAATTGTTGATAATCTTCCAATTGGGTTTAAATTAAAAATTGTAAAAAGTGGTTCAAAACCAGAAATTGTAAAAGATATAAAAGTTCAAACAACTAATCCAAAAGCAGAAGTTGTTCCAATAAAAACAATTGATTTTCTAGTTCAAAGTGGTGAAACTATTTACAGTTTAACACGAAAATTTAATACATCAGAAGCTACTTTATTGGCATTAAATCCAGTTTTAAAAGATGGTGTAAAAGAAGGAATGACTTTAAAAGTTCCTGCAAATTCATCTATAAGTAATGAGTTTAAGAGCGAATTTAAAGATTTTACAAAATCTATATCAACTAAAAACAGAAAAAAATTAGTATTGTTTTTACCTTTTAATGTTAGCAAAATTCAAAACGATTCATTAACCTCAATTGGAGAACGATTAAAAAAAGATAAATTTTTAAACATGACTTTAGATTTTTATTCTGGTGCGGTAATGGCAATTGATTCTGCTAAAGTATTAGGATTAAATTTAGACATTCAAATTCTAGATAGTGAAGAAACTAAAAATTCAACTTCGGCTTTAAGTCAAGTTCAAACCAATGACTTTAGCGATGTAAATGCAGTAATTGGTCCATTTTATCAAGTAAATATTGAAAAAGTAGCTTCAGAATTAGAATCCAAAAATATTCCAGTAATTTCTCCATTGTCTAAAGATGAAGGAAAATCGTATGCTAACTTATACCAATCAATGCCACAAAACGATGCTATAAAAAACGCAATGTTTGGTTATATGCGAGAAAAAAATGGTAATATTATAAGTTTTGTAGATGCTAAAAAACCATTGATAAAGCAATATATTTTAGATTATCAAAAAGATGCAAAAATTGCTGGACTTTCAGAAAAAGGAGGATTTGTTGCCGATAGTATTAAGAAATATTTAGTAAAAGATAAACTTAATTTTGTTGTAATGGCAACAGAACGTACAGAAACTATTATTTCTATTACCTCTGTTTTGGCTAATGCGTTGAAAGAATATCAAATTCAGTTAGTGCTTTTAGAAGCGAATGATAATATCGATTTTGACGAAATTCCTTTAACAAGATTAACAAAATTAAAAATGACTTATCCATCATTGACTAAAGAAAATACTTCTGACGAAGCTAAAAAATTTGAACACGCTTATAAAAAGAAGAATAAAGTTTTTCCAAATCAGTATGCAACTCGAGGATTCGATTTAACTTTAGATACCATGTTGCGATTATCTCAAGAAATAACATTTGAAGAAACCTGTAATACTACTACCACAGAACAAGTTGAAAATAAATTTGAATACAGTAAAAAATTATCTGGTGGATATGCCAACAATGGTTGTTATATTTTATTTTATGATACCGATTTAACTATAAAAACCGCACAATAATGACTTCTAAAATAACTTATCTTGGACATTTAAGAACATCTTCTGTTCACCTGCAATCTGGTACAGAAATTCTTTCAGATGCGCCAGTTGATAATCACGGAAAAGGAGATGCATTTTCACCAACAGATTTGGTTGCCAACGCATTAGGAAGTTGTATTTTAACAATTATGGGAATAAAAGCCCAAGATTTAAACATAGATATTTCTGGCACAACAGCTGAGGTTACTAAAACTATGCAAGCAGAACCAAGACGAATTGCTAAAATTGAAATCAAAATAACTTTTGATAAACCTCAAGAAGAAAAAACCAAAAAAATTCTTGAAAAAGCAGCAATGACTTGCCCAGTATTTAATTCACTTCATCCAGATTTAGAAAAAGACATTCATTTTAATTGGAAATAAAACATAAACAATTGTTAATAACTCTTTAATTTACAAGAAATAGTACAGTACAATTTTTATATTTTTGTTCAACTTAATTTATAACTATTTATGGAAAATAATACAAACAACCCAAATGCTGGACAATCAATGGGTATTGCAGCTTTAGTTTTAGGAATTGTGGCAGTAATTGCAGCTTTTATACCTTGTTTTGGTTTAATAGCAATACTTTTTGGAGTTTTAGCAATTATCTTTGGAGCTGTAGGTTTATCTCAAGCAAAAAAAGAAAATGCATCATTAACAATGCCTAGAAGTGGATTAATATTAGGTATAGTTGCAACTGGTTTTGTATTAATTTGGATGCTTGTAATTGTTGGTAGCATAGGTTCATTTGCAATCTCTAAAAAAGATGAATTAAATAAAATTTTAGATTCTGTTAAAGTAGAAACTAAAAATCTTGAAGATTCATTAAAAATAGAAATGGATAAAGAAAAAGATTCTATAAAAACTATTGATAGTTCTTATTAATTTTTAAAATGCAAGTTGAATATACAATTGGCATAAACTCATACAAAAAGATAAATATAATTTTTTCAATACTAATTATATTTATCTTTTTTTATACCTATTTACTACCTTATCTAAATATTACATTAAAATCTTCTTGCGAAGGTTTGCCTTTGATTTATTGCAAAAGTAAAGGATTAACCAGAGCTTTTTCTCAAATTTTGAGATTTAATTTAAATGCAGCACTTTTATTAAATTCATATTCAATAAAAATTTTTTCATTTTTTTTAGTACAATTAGTTGCAAGAAATTTTATTAATTTCAGTTTGACTACAACCAATTATAAAAAAATAATTGTGATAGATATTTCTATAACCAGTGTTTATTTTATATTTTCATTTGTAAATTTAATCATTCCTTAAAAATTGGACGATCAACAAAAACTATTAATTAAATTAGCGCATACTAAAATGCCCTACGGTAAATATGAAGGCAGCTATTTAATAGACTTACCAGAATATTATATGGTTTGGTTGCATAACAATCGCTTACCAAACGGTCAACTTGGTGAACAATTAAAACTAGTTTACGAACTAAAATTAAACGGTTTAGAAGAATTAATTCACAACATAAAAAAGCAATATCCAAAACCATAGATTTATAAATTCTATTATTTGGTTCTGAATATATACTCATTGAGTATAGTTAATCAAAACATGTTAAAATTCAACTTTAATTTTAAAGACAAACTCAATTAAATGTATAATGTCAGTCTAAGCTTGTCGAAGACCTTTAAAAATTTACATTTCGACAAGCTCAATGAGACAGTTCGTAAATGTTATCATTAATAAATAAGTACACCCAATTGGAATTTATTTATTAAACAATTACAAAATCAATTAAAACTTACAATATCAATATGAGCTTTCATGAATTGATGTAGAAAATATCGAAGATTTTAATAAGAAGTAATTAAATTTTCTGAAAATTTGAAATTGTTTGCAACAAAAATAAATTCAATTTTATAATTATTATCTAAAATATTTTCTGTTCAATTTTTTCTAATTTTCCCTAATAAAATTGTACTTTTGCCACGTTTTAAAAAACAGCACAACACAAGTACGGGCAACTCTCAAGTTGTTCTAAAAAAAAAACAATGAACCAAACGAAATACATTTTTGTTACTGGCGGTGTAACTTCCTCATTAGGAAAAGGAATCATTGCAGCATCATTAGCAAAATTGCTTCAAGCAAGAGGTTACAGAACTACAATTCAAAAGTTTGATCCTTATATAAATGTAGATCCAGGAACTTTAAATCCTTACGAACACGGCGAATGTTACGTTACAGATGACGGCGCAGAAACCGATTTAGACCTTGGTCATTACGAACGATTTTTAAACGTTCCAACATCGCAAGCCAATAATGTAACTACAGGAAGAGTATATTTATCTGTTATAGAAAAAGAACGTCGTGGCGAATTTCTAGGAAAAACAGTTCAAGTTGTTCCTCATATTACCAACGAAATTAAAGAAAGAATGCAATTGCTAGGAAATTCTGGCGATTATGACATAGTTATTACAGAAATTGGTGGCACAGTTGGAGATATAGAATCGTTACCTTACATAGAATCTGTTCGTCAATTGGTTTGGGAATTGGGAGAAAATAACGGAATCGTAATACACTTAACCTTAGTTCCATATCTTGCTGCAGCAGGCGAATTAAAAACCAAACCAACACAACATTCTGTAAAAACGTTAATGGAAAGTGGTATAAAAGCTGACATTTTAGTATGTAGAACAGAACACGAAATATCAGATGAATTACGTCAAAAACTAGCACTTTTTTGCAACGTAAAACGCGAAGCTGTTATTCAATCTATCGATGCTTCAACCATTTACGAAGTTCCTAATTTAATGCTAGAAGAAGGTTTAGACGTTGTTGCACTAAAAAAATTAAATCTACCAAAAAAAGCCGCACCAGATTTAAAAAATTGGAATATTTTTCTACACCGATTAAAAAACCCAAAACACTCAGTAAATATTGGACTAATTGGTAAATATGTAGAACTTCAAGATTCTTACAAATCAATAGTAGAATCTTTTATACACGCTGGCGCAGCCAATGAAACCAAAGTTAATGTAATCAGTATTCATTCAGAATATATTGATAAAGAGAATGTTAAAGAAAAATTAGCATCACTTGACGGAATTTTAGTCGCACCAGGTTTTGGAGAAAGAGGAATAGAAGGAAAAATAGAAACCGTTCGATACGCAAGAGAAAATAATATACCGTTTTTCGGAATTTGTTTGGGAATGCAAATGGCTGTAATAGAGTATTCTAGAAACGTTTTAGGTTACAAAGACGCCAATTCTACCGAGATGAACGAAAGTACATCACATCCAGTAATAAACATAATGGAAGAGCAAAAAACAATTACCAATAAAGGCGGCACAATGCGACTTGGATCATGGAAATGCGACATAAAGCCAGATACTTTAGCACATAAAATATATCAAAAAACACAAATAGAAGAACGTCATCGTCACCGTTATGAGTTCAATTCTAAATATTTAAACGAGTTAGAAAAAGCAGGATTAACAGCATCTGGCATCAATCCAGAAACAGGTTTGGTCGAAATAATAGAGATAAAAAATCATCCATTTTTCATTGGCGTTCAGTACCATCCAGAATATAAAAGCACAGTTGCCAATCCGCACCCAATTTTTGTTAGCTTTGTGGCCGCAATGGTTTCTGGTAAGGACAACTCGCGAGTTGTCATTTAAAATAATAACAAGCTCAGCTTGTTAAAGATTAGAAGCGAAACAGTAGGCATTTTCTACAATCGTAATTCCTGCTTTACACTTGTAGTCACGATAAAAATCGTGAGCTACCGTTTCAATCAGGGCTAAAAGACGAAGTATATCGTATAAAATCAAGGTCTTAAAAAACCTTCAATACATTTGAAACAATAAAGTCAATACAACGACTAACCAAATAATTAACCTAAAAATACTTAAAATCTGAAACAAGTTCAGTACAAGTAAATTCAGCATACCATGGAAGAAAAGAAATTTGACAAAAACTCATTAATTGGCTTTGCATTAATATTTTTAATAGTAATGTGGATTATGTTTAACTCCGAAAAAAAATCGCAACAAGAAAAAATTGAAGCTGCCAAACTTGAAAAGGTAAATAAAGATTCCAAAGCCAAAGAAGATAAAACAAAACAAGATGTTGCAACCATTATAGATTCTACAACAAGTAACACTGTTAAAATTGAAAAACTAAAAGGAACATTAGGTAGTTTTGCCTATTCTGCAACATTGCCATCAGCCAAAGAAAATGTTACAACAATAGAAAATAATGTTTTAAAAGTAAGCATTGCTAACAAAGGCGGTTACATTTCTCAAATAGTTTTAAAACAACACGAACGATTTAAAAAAGGATCAGGCAATTTAGTTTCTTTAGTAAACAAGAACAACGCTAATTTAAATATTGCACTACAAACCTTAGACAACAGAACTTTAAATACCAAAGATTTATTTTTTGAACCAACAGTTACCAAAGTTGGCGAAGATCAAATAATTTCTATGAAACTAAAAGTTAGCGCTACCGAGTTTCTTGAATATAAATATGTACTAAAACCTAACAACTATATGTTAGATTTTGATGTGCGTTCGCAAGGATTAAGTAAAGTGTTAAATACTTCTAAACCAGCCACTTTTCAGTGGGATTTAAAAGCATACAATAATGAAAAAAGCATTACCTATGAAGACCGATATTCAGAAGTATATTTTGAACACAAAGACGGAAAAATAGATTACACTGGCGTAGGTGCAAGCGAAGAAGAAGATACAGAAAAAACAACATTTATCGCTTTTAAGCAACATTTTTTCAGTTCAATATTACTAACATCAACACCATTCGAATCTGCCAAAGTTACTTCAACTAAAATTTTTGACGAAGATAAAAACGATACCACTTTTACCAAACAATTTAAATCTACTTTACCATTAGCTTACAAAAGTGGCGAATTAGATTATAAAATGAATTGGTATTATGGTCCAACAGATTATGCAACTTTAAAAGCTTACGATAAAAATCTAGACAGAATTATTCCATTAGGTTGGGGAATTTTTGGTTGGATAAACCGTTTTATATTCATTCCGTTATTCGGATTTTTAGGTTCGTTTATGACGCTTGGAATTGCAATTATTTTATTTACAATTATAATTAAAATTGCAATGTCGCCAATTACATTCAAGTCGTTTTTATCGCAAGCCAAGATGAAAGTTCTTCGACCAGAAATTACAGAAATTGGAGAAAAATTTGGTAAAGATCCAATGAAAAAACAACAAGAAACAATGAAAGTATACAATAAAGCTGGTGTAAACCCAATGGCTGGTTGTATTCCTGCATTAATTCAATTACCATTTATGTATGCGTCGTTTCAGTTTTTTCCATCGGCGTTCGAGTTAAGGCAAAAAAGTTTTCTTTGGGCAGACGATTTATCATCTTTTGACCAAGTTTTAAAATTGCCTTTCAACATTCCTTTATATGGAGATCACGTAAGTTTGTTTCCTATTCTTGCTGCAATTGCAATTTTCTTTTATATGAAAATGACTTCTGGCGACAATGCCATGGCGCAACCACAACAAGAAGGAATGCCAGACATGACTAAGATTATGAAGATAATGATTTATCTTTCTCCAATAATGATGTTAATTTTCTTTAATAGTTATGGTTCAGGATTAAGTTTGTATAACTTTATGTCCAATTTAATTACTATCGGAATTATGGTTGTAATTAAGAAATATTTTATTGATAGTGATAAAATTCACGCTAAAATTCAAGAAAATAAAACCAAACCAAAATCTGAAAATAAGTTTCAAAAGAAAATGCGAGAAGTTATGGAACAAGCCGAAGCTCAAAAGAAGTTAGGTAAAAAATAATTTTTTTTCAATAATTTATTAAACTCTGTTTCAAAATTTTATAATTTTAGACAGAGTTTTTTTATTAGGTAAATTGCATTAAGATAGAAGTTATGGGTTTCGTAAATATGGATAAATCTCAAGCATTATTTTTTTAAGTTCTTGATTTTTAAAACCAGATAATTGTAATTTATTGGTTATAAATTCTATTATTAAAATAATGATTTTTGGAGTTCTTATCAATTATTATAATTTTTTCAAGTAAATACAATTAAAAATTTTACCATAAATAATTAATAAGCTACCAACAATATAACATTAAAATTGAGTTCATAAAAAAAGCTACCAAAATTAATTGATAGCTTTTATTTTTTTGTTTGAGTTTAAATATTATTTATCCAACTATTGTGGTAATAACACTTTGTCTAAAGCATGTATTACACCATTAGAACATTGTACATCTGCAATAATTACAGTACAAGCTTGTCTTCCTGGAGTTGTATCTTTAATTTTTATTGTTGTAACTCCACCAGTGGTTGTTTTTTGTACAGTAACATTTGTACCTTGAAAAGTTGGTATCGACTGTAAATCCATTAATCCAGATGATAATGCATTTGTACCAGTAACTACATGGTATTTTAATACTTTTGTTAAAGTTGCAGGAGGAATTCCAGCTAAAGTTGCAGGTTGCGCTGGAAGTGGACTTAGTTCAGCAAAAAATGAGGTAAAAGCTCCATCTGTAGGTGCAAAAACTGTAAATGGTGTTGGAGCTCCAGAAGCTGTATCTAAAGTTGCTACAAAATTATTTGCTGGATTAAATGATAAAGCGGCAACTAATTTAGAAAAATTTGGATTTGCAAGAGCGTGAGTTTTTATTGTTGGTAAACCAATTACAGCATCTACAATGTGTACTATACCATTAGATGCTAATATATTTGGTGTAGTAACATTAGAAACTCCATTTAGCGTTACTGTAGTTGCGCTTCCATTAACTACTTTTTTAACATACATACTTAATGTATTTGCCGTAGAAGCACCACCTTTCCCTAATGTTTTTACATAATCACCTGCTGGCAAAGTTGCTGCATCTTTAACTTCTCCCAGTACATGATTTAATAATAATTCTTTTAATGCAGCAACTGGTACAGCATTAATATCTGGATTTCCAGCTGTTACAAAATTATTAGCAGTTAAGTATGTATTAAAAGCCGTATTGGTTGGAGCAAATACAGTGTAGTTTGAAGTAGCACTATTTGTATTCAAAGTCACATCTAATCCTGCTCTTGTTAAAGCAGTAACTAAAATACTTAGGTTAGGTTGTGATTGTGCCAAAGCAGTAATAGTACTTTTTTGTGCATTTACATCTTCTTCTGTGTCGCCACATCCTGTTAGTGAGAATGTTACACTAAATAGCAAAATAATTGCTAAAAATCCATTTTTAAAATTTTCTTTTTTCATAATTGTTTTTTTTGTTTAGAATGTTAATACTAGTTTGTTTAACAAATATAACAATCAATTAAACAAAATATTGTTTGTTATAAAAATTTTAACATTTACTACAACGTTATCGTTGTGTGTTTTTCTTGTTAACCAATAATAATATGTACATTTAATGTAAATTTGGTAAAGTTTTTGTTATACTAAATTTAACATTTTTGAGTTATCTAAAAAAATTATATTTTATGAAATATTTGTTTTGCTTATTTTTATTTTCAGCTACTCTCTTTTCACAAGAAATAAATAAACTAGATGAAAAAGGTTTAAAAGATGGTTTATGGAAAGGTGTTTACGAAACATCTAAACGACCAAGATACGAAGGCACTTTTAGTCACGGTAAAGAAATTGGAACGTTTAAATTTTTCGATGATACTGCTGTAGGAACTGTAGTTGCTACAAGAGAATTTAATACCAAAGACAATTCGTGCTACACTATTTTTTATAATCAAAAGAAAAATAAAGTTAGCGAAGGTAAAGTAGTTAATAAATTATTTGAAGGCGAATGGAAATACTACCACGAAGATTCAGATAAAATTATGACTTTAGAATTATATACCAAAGGAAAATTAAACGGAATTAGAAAAGTGTATTACCTAAACGGAAAAATTGCCGAAGAAACCAGTTATAAAAATGGTCTAAAAAACGGAGTTTATAAAAAATATTCAGATACAGGAATTGTTTTTGAAGAATGTATTTATATAAACGGAGAATTTGATGGTGCTGCAGTTTATAGAAATACTAAAAATGAAGTGGTTGCCAAAGGTATTTTTAAAAAAGGTAAAAAAGAAGGAATTTGGGAGTTTACAAATAATGGAAAAACTACTAAAGAAAATATGAGCAAAGCCAATAAAAGAAAGTTTGTAAAAAGAACAATTCCTCTAGAAGAAAAATAATTTTTTATAATTATAAGTTTATGACGCTTCAAGAACTTTGCGGTAGGTTTTTAATTCTACTAATTTCTATATTAATTTTATATTTTTTTTCTAATAGAAAAGACAATCAAACAATAAATCCTCTTATAGTTATTGTAGGTTTTTGTACTTTTTCTTTGTGCTATTTATTTACAAGAATAGAAATAGGAGTTGGAGTTGGCTTTGGATTATTTGCCATTTTTTCTATACTACGATTTAGAGCGCAAACCTTTACTATAAATGCAATAATTTTTCTATTTGCTACAATAACTTTATCAATTCTTGATGTAATGTATCCGTTTGATAAACTAGAAATTCTATTGTTTTTTCAATCAATAATTATTGGTTCTTATATTGTTGCATCATTAATTATTAACAAAAAAGCTAGTAAATTTTTAAATTCTGTAGACTTAAAGTTAAACTATCAATCACAATTAAATTTAGATAATAATTTTATTAAAAGTCAAATTCAAGAAAAGACAAACCTAGAAAATTTTGATTTTAAAGTTACAAATGTCAATACAATAAATAACGAAATTGAAGTTAAAGTATTCTATTAATCATTAAAAATGCGTACTTGTTTTACATACAACTCTCTTTTTTCTCCTATATATTTAAATTCAATATCGGCAGGTTTATAATTTAATTTGTTCCAATATTTATTCATTTTTCGTTCTACGAGTTTGCTTATTTTATACAAATTATTAATTTCTTCGCTAGTTAATAATGGTTTATTATCGTTTAAATTAGATTGCGAAACGTAATCTACATCTAAATTAGAATTTACAAAGTCAAAATCATAAACTGTAAATTGCTCGCATACATCACCATTTAAAGGTTTAACAACAGAGTTTTCTCCTTTTTGAATGTTAATTGTAATGCAAGGAAAACCATCTCTAAAAATGTTTTTGGTAATAATTACTCCGTTAGCAATTTCCTCTGGAAACGATCTATGAACCAAAACTCCCATTGCAATTTGACTTTGATTTATACCAAAAATTTCGCGTTCCCAATACGAAGCTTCATTCCAAACGCTTGCCCAAACTTGTTTTATTGCTTTTTCAAATGTTTTAGTTGAATCATTTACAATTCCAGTTTTCGATTCGTACAATCCTGCGCCGTTAAAACCATCAATATCTTCGGCATTGGTAGACGATCTAAATCTAAAATTCTTAAACTCGGTTTGATTTCCTAATTTATCATTCAATTTCTGAATTAAAACAGGATTTATTGGTTCACTTTTTATAGCATCACGAATTTTTTTCAACTGATTGTTTATCCATTTTATAGAATCTTTGTGCGGATGATTTATAAGCTTGGTAATTAAACTAGTTATAGATTTTTTCTGAGAATGATTTACATAAAAATAAAACGGAATTGCATACGCATTTTCTGGAGTTTTAAACGAATTATCTTTTGCAATAGCTTTTAAATAAGCCAAATTTTGTGCTTTAGAACCAATATATTGTATACCATTTTTTGGAATTTTATCTAAATTTACCAAGTCTTTTACTGATGTATCAATAAATAATTTTCGTTTTTTTACAACAGCTTTTAAAATTATTTTCTTTGTAGTTGCTGCAATGTAAAAAGTATCGGCAACTATTTTTAATGCTACTTTTTTATTAATTAAATTTTGAATTCTAATGTCGTTACCAACATTTGTATATGCCATTATAGGAATTTTTCTGTTTTTTCCAAGAATAACTAAATGACTTAAAGGCGTTTGTAATTCGTTAACAATTAATCCTTTAACGTTGGGTAAAATATCTGGCGTTCCATCAAGAATAATAATTTCATTTGCTTTCGGATAAATTTTTTCTAAATCTTTTAACTTGTATTGTTTTAAAATTCCAACAGTACTTCCTGTAACAACTTCTTGGTATTTTAATTCGTTAAAAATATATTCTGAAGTAACACAGTTAATAGAATATTTTTTTTGATTATTAAATTCAATTTTTTCTCTGTTATTTAAATAAAATACCAATTTTTTTCCAATAAATGTGTTATTTTGAACCAATTGAAATAATTTTTCCGTTAAATTAATTGGCATATGATCTGATGCTGCCAATTCAAAAATCCATTTTTCTGTTCCTTTTATATGATTTAAATTTCCCAAAAGAAAATCTCTATCGGTTTCTTTATTACTGTAATTTCTAATATTAAAACGTTCTAAATCAATTTCATATCCCAAATATTCTGTTACAAATAAATAATGTAATTCTATTTTTGTACTGTTAAAAAAGTATAATTTATCTTTTGCAATATCATAAACCACCTTTACAGATTCAATATTAGAAAATTTATCAGATAATGGTTTGCCTTTTAAAGATTTATAAACTTCGTAATTGTCAATTTTTTCAACATAATTTTGCGAAAAAACAATGTTGATTTGTAAAAGAATAAGAAGTAATAAAGCAAAATTTTTCATAGAAATTCAAATCTGAAATAAAAGTAAGCAAAAATTGATACTTTTTATTTACATTATTATTATTTTAAGTGATTATAACAAAAAAAAATCTGCATAATTATTCGTAAATTTGCATAATAATTAAAATGATTATGAAACGTGTTGTTGTCGGACTTTCTGGAGGTGTAGATTCTAGCGTAGCTGCCTATCTTTTGCAAGAGCAAGGTTATGAAGTAATTGGACTTTTTATGAAAAATTGGCACGATGATTCGGTTACAATTTCCAACGAATGTCCTTGGTTAGAAGACAGTAATGATGCACTTTTAGTAGCAGAAAAACTTGGAATTCCGTTTCAAACTGTCGATTTAAGTGAGCAATACAAAGAAAAAATCGTTGACTATATGTTTAACGAATATGAAAAAGGTAGAACTCCAAATCCAGATGTGCTTTGCAACAGAGAAATAAAGTTTGATGTTTTTATGAAAATTGCACTTTCGCTTGGCGCAGATTATGTTGCCACTGGACATTACTGTAGAAAAGGAGAAATTATAGTTAACGGAAAAGCAACTTATCAATTACTTGCTGGTGTTGACGGAAACAAAGACCAATCGTATTTTTTATGCCAATTATCTCAAGAACAATTGGCTAAATCGTTGTATCCAATTGGCGAATTAACCAAACCTGAAGTTAGAGCAATTGCAACAAAATTAGATTTAATTACAGCAGAAAAGAAAGATTCTCAAGGTTTGTGTTTTATAGGAAAAGTGCGTTTGCCCGATTTTTTGCAACAACAATTGCAACCCAAAGAAGGATTAATTTATGAAGTTGATGCTAATAATGAAATTTATTTTCAACACAAAGCTAAATTAGAAACTTTAGAAGAACAGTTACAATACGATGCCACATCAATTTCGTATATTCCATCAATGGGAAAAGTAGTTGGTAAACATCAAGGTGCACATTATTTTACCACAGGTCAACGTAAAGGATTAAATGTTGGTGGCACAAAAGAAGCATTATTTATTATTGCAACCAATGTAAAAACCAATGAAATATATACTGGTCAAGGACACAATCATCCTGGATTATTTAAAAATGTTTTAAAGGTTATTCCGTCAGAAATACATTGGGTTAGAGAAGATTTAAAACTAAAAAATGGTGAAACGATGCAAGTAATGGCTAGAATTCGCTATAGACAAGAATTGCAAAAAGCTACCTTGCATCAATATCAATCAGGATTATATGTAGCATTCGATAATCCGCAATCTGCAATTACAGAAGGACAATTTGTTGCATGGAATATAGGTGATGAATTAGTTGGTTCCGGAGTAATTTCGTAAATTCGTATTTTAAAAAAGCTAATTATGAAAAAGCTACTACTTTTATTAGCATTTTTAATAAACTCCGCATCTTACTCCCAAGAAGATGCGTGGGTTTATTTTAATGACAAACCAAATGCACAGTTTTTCTTAGAAAATCCTTTAGAAATGCTTACACAAAGAGCATTAGACAGGCGAAATGCACAAGGAATTTCATTAGTTTTAAATGATGTTCCAGTACATCAACCCTATGTTGATGAAATAATTTTGCAAACAGGAATAGAAGTAAAAGCAAAATCTAAATGGATAAATTGCCTTCACGTTCGTGGAACTATAACAGCTATTCAAGCACTAAGTTCATTACCTTTTGTAAGTCAAATACTATTTGCAGACGATTCTTTAAATGCAAAAAATGTAACTATTTCTCAGAATAATTTAATTAATAAAAACCTTGATGTACAAGTTACTTTTCCCTACGGAAGTTCTTCCAATCAAATAGAAATGTTAAACGGTCATTTATTGCATCAACAAAATTTTACTGGAACAGGAAAAATAATTGCGGTATTAGATTCGGGATTTATAAATGTAAATACAGCAAATCCTTTTCAACGATTGTTTACCAATAATTTAATTCTTGGTGGATATAATTATGTTTCTAGAGATGAAAACTTGTATTCACTTCACAATCACGGAACTTTAGTTTTGTCTTGTATGGGCGGATTTGTTGAAGATCAATTGGTTGGAACAGCACCAGATGCAAAATATTATTTATATGTTACCGAAGATGTTTTAACTGAAAATCCAGTTGAAGAAAGTTATTGGGTTGAAGCAGCAGAAGAAGCAGATAGAGTTGGAGTAGATATAATTACTTCATCATTAGGATATTTTGAATATGAAAATCCCAATTACAGTCACACTTATTCAGATATGACTGGCGATGCTAACTTTGCTTCAAAAGGTGCAAATATTGCTTTTTCTAAAGGAATTATTGTAGTTGCTAGCGCAGGAAATTCTGGCACAAGTGCTGAACCACATGTTGGTGTTCCAGCAGAAGCAACCAATGTATTGGCAATCGGCGCTGTAAAATTTGACGAAAGTTATGCTGCGTTTAGTTCTATTGGTCCATCGTTTGATAATAGAGTAAAACCCGATTTAATGGCGCAAGGTCAATCTGTTAGAGTTTCTAATACCGATGGAAATATAGTAAATGCAAGCGGTACATCGTTTTCTGGACCAATTATGGCTGGAATGATTGCAAGTTTTTGGCAAGCAGTTCCCAATTTAACTAACCAACAAGTTGTTAATTTTGTTAAACAATCTGCCGATAGATTTACAAATCCTAATGCGCAGTTTGGATATGGAATTCCAGATTTTCAACTGGCTTTAAATAATTCGTTACTTTCTGTAATTCAAAATATTAAAAATGACTTTGTGGTTTATCCAAATCCAGTAATTAATCATTTTTCAATTCGTTTTCCGGATGATTTATCTGAAATTAGTTTGACATTATACAATAATTTAGGTCAAATAGTTTTAGAAAAAAAAGCAGTAACTTCTGACGAAAAGATTAATCTTGAAAATTTAACTTCTGGAATTTATTTCTACAAAATTGCTTCTGCAAATGCTACTCAAAGTGGAAAGATAATTAAGAATTAGTACAGCATTTATGAATAAAATCACAAAACTCTTCAACATAAAATACCCAGTTATTCAAGGTGGAATGATTTGGAATAGTGGTTATAAATTAGCAAGTGCAGTTAGTAATTCAGGTGGTTTGGGTTTAATTGGTGCTGGTTCAATGTATCCAGAAGTTTTGCGAGAACACATACAGAAATGTAAAAAAGCTACTGATAAACCTTTTGGAGTAAATGTTCCAATGTTGTATCCAAATATTGAAGAAATTATTCAAATAATAATTGAAGAAGGAGTAAAAATTGTTTTTTCATCGGCAGGAAATCCTAAAACTTGGACTAATCATTTAAAACAAAACGGAATTACGGTTGTACATGTTGTAAGTAGTTCAAAATTTGCTTTAAAGGCACAAGAAGCTGGAGTTGATGCAGTTGTTGCCGAAGGTTTTGAAGCTGGTGGACACAACGGAAGAGAAGAAACTACTACATTAACTTTAATTCCAATGGTTCGAGAAAATATTTCTATTCCGTTAATTGCTGCTGGCGGAATTGCAACTGGTCGTGGAATGTTAGCTGCAATGATTCTTGGCGCAGATGGAGTTCAAATGGGAAGTAGATTTGCAGCATCAATAGAAAGTTCTTCTCACGAAAATTTTAAGCAAACAATTATTGAAACTAATGAAGGCGATACGCAACTGACTTTAAAAGAATTAGCACCAGTTAGACTAATAAAAAATAAATTTTATAACGATGTTCAAGCATTGTATTCTAATTGTCCAACCAAAGAAGATTTAGAAAATTTATTGGGAAAACGAAGAGCAAAAAGAGGAATGTTCGAAGGCGATTTAATAGAAGGCGAACTAGAAATTGGTCAAATTGCCGGATTAATTCACGAAATTTTGCCTGTTGCAACTATATTTGAAAATGTAATTTCTGAATTTGAATTGGCTCAAAGAGAAGCTTCTGGTTTTCAATTTTAATCTTTACGTTAATCATCTTGTAGTAATCATTTTGTTTTTTGATTTATACAAATAACTTTTATTTTACATCAAATTTCAATACTTTCTTAATGGAAATTGTATTTTTACAATCTAAAATTTATTTATGAAAAACATTTTTTTGTTTCTTTTATTGGTATCATTAAGTTATGCTCAACAACGACCAAAATTGGTAGTAGGAATTGTTGTAGACCAAATGAAAATGGACTATTTATATCGATTTAATGACGATTTTTCTGCCAATGGTTTTAAGCGATTAATGAAAAATGGCTACACATTTCATAATATGCATTACAATTACTTACCAACTTATACTGCGCCAGGTCACGCTGCAATTTATACAGGAACAACGCCAGCTGTGAACGGAATTGTAGGTAACGAATGGTTTAGCAGAAAACTAGGAAAAGATATTTATTGTACAGAAGATGCATCTGTAAAAACAATTGGCGATGGTACAAAAATTGAAGGCGAAATGTCTCCCAAAAACTTATTAAGTACAACAATTACAGACGAGTTAAGATTGGCAACCAATTTTAAAGGAAAAGTAATTGGAATGAGTTTAAAAGATAGAGGCGCAATTCTTCCTGCAGGACATTTTGCCAATTGGGCATTTTGGTACAGCAAAAGTGGATCTTTTATTTCGAGTACTTTTTATGGAGAAAATTTACCAACTTGGGTAACCGATTTTAATAATGAAAAGCATTATTTACCATATATTAATAAAGGTTGGAATCTATACAAACCAATAGCAACATATAACGAAAGTTTAGACGATGATAATTTATATGAAGGAAAATTGTATGGTACAAAACCTGTTTTTCCATACAATTTAAAAGAAATGTTTGATAAAAATGATGCTGGAATTATTCGTGCGACACCTTTTGGAAACGATTTATTGGCAGAATTTGCAATGAAAGCCATTGAAACAGAACAATTAGGAAATGACGAAATTACCGATTTTTTAACTGTGAGTTTCTCCTCTACAGATTATGTTGGACACATTCTTGGGCCACGTTCTATAGAATTACAAGACACTTACTTACGATTAGATCAAACAATAGCAACGTTTTTGGCTTACCTAGATAAAACAGTTGGTAAAAATAATTATCTTTTATTTTTAACAGCAGATCATGCTGGAGCTGAAAATGCTACGTTTTTAAAAGACAATAAATACAATGTTAGCAATGTTGAACCTAAAGAAATTATAAAAGGATTGAAGAAATTTTCTACAGATACTTTTGGCGCAGATTTAGTTTTAGATTATTCCAATTTTAATCTTTTTTTTAATAAAGAAATTATTAAAAATAAAGTTTTGGATTTGTCAAAAGTGAAGCTAGCTTTTAAAGAATATTTACTAACTCAAGAACAAGTAAAAACGGTTTATACCGAAGAAGAGATTTTGTCAAATTCTGGAAGTGATCTGTATTTAGATTTTATTGCTAAAGGTTATGATGCAACTCAAAATGGCGATTTAGTTGTACTTGACAAACCTGCATTTATAGAATATGGTGCAACTGGAACTTCTCACGGAACAGTTTACAGCTATGATACTCACGTACCATTATTATTTTACGGTTGGAAAATTCCAAAAGGTGAAACTAGTGATAAAAAATATATTACAGAAATTGCACCAACTATTGCTCAAAAAATTAAAGTTGCTTTTCCTAACGGAAGTGAATGCGAAGTTTTGAGTGAGATTTTGAATGTAAAATAATTTTATACTTTAAAATTCTAATTCTTGTTAACTAAGCAATCATTATTTTATAAATAATACTGCTTTGTAAAAAGTTTTTATTATTTATAAACTCTGATTTAAATTAGATTTTAAGTGAAATATTTTCAAGTTTTTTATCATTGTTTTCTATTTATTAAAGAGAAATAGTTAGCGCTATGTTGTTATTTATAATTTAAATTTCAACTTTTAATTTGCATAACGATTTAAAATACACATTAAATTTTTAAGAATTCTATTTAGTGTGAAACTAAAATGTAAACCATTGTACTTATATAATTTTAAACTAAAATTTTAGTGTAATAACTTTGAATTTAGTCCTGATGTTGCAATTGTTGAAGCTCTACCGATTTTTATCGGTAAGTGACTTGCAACAGCAGGAAAATGGTAGATTGAAAATGCCTAAACATTCGCTTCTAATTAGCATTTGTTTAAATAGTAAATAAAAATAATTTGTTATTATAATTACTGAAATTTAGTTATTTTTGTGCCACTAAAAATTTAAGGATTAAAAAGACAAAAACTTCAATATGGACATACACGAATACCAAGGAAAAGAAATATTAACCAGTTATGGTGTAAAAGTGCAACGTGGTTATGTGGCTAATAATCCGCAAGAAGCGGTTGCGGTTGCAAAACAATTAACTGCAGAAACTGGAACTGGTTGGCACGTTATTAAAGCGCAAGTTCATGCTGGTGGAAGAGGAAAAGGTGGTGGAGTGAAATTGGCAAAGAATTTGCAACAAGTTGAGGAATTGGCTGAGCAAATTATTGGTATGCAATTAATTACACCTCAAACAAGTGCCGAAGGTAAAAAAGTTCATAAAGTTTTAGTTGCCGAAGACGTTTATTATCCTGGTGAAAGTGAAACTAGCGAATTTTATATGTCGGTTTTATTAAACAGAGCAACTGGTAGAAATATGATTGTATATTCTACTGAAGGTGGAATGGATATTGAAGAAGTTGCAGAGCATACACCACATTTAATTCATAACGAAGAGATTGATCCAAATGTTGGTTTACAAGGTTTTCAAGCAAGAAGAATTGCCTTTAATTTAGGACTTTCTGGAAATGCTTTTAAAGAAATGGTTCAGTTTATTGATGCATTGTATAAAGCTTATGTTGGTTCTGACGCTTCCATGTTTGAAATTAATCCGGTTTTAAAAACATCTGATAATAAAATTATTGCTGTTGATGCAAAAGTAAATCTTGATGATAATGCTTTGTATCGTCATCCAGTTTTGGCAGAATATAGAGATGTTAGAGAAGAAAATCCAATTGAGGTTGAAGCAAAAGCTGCAGGTTTAAATTATGTTGATCTTGACGGAACTGTTGGTTGTATGGTAAATGGTGCTGGACTTGCAATGGCAACAATGGATTTAATTAAATATGCAGGTTTTGAGCCAGCAAACTTCCTTGACGTTGGTGGAACTGCCGATGCAAAACGTGTAGAATTGGCTTTTAGAATTATATTGAAAGATACCAACGTTAAAGCTATTTTAATAAATATTTTTGGTGGAATTGTTCGTTGCGATAGAGTAGCGCAAGGAGTTGTAGATGCTTATAAAAATATGGGCGATGCAATTAAAGTGCCAATTATTGTTAGATTACAAGGTACAAATGCTGAAATTGCTAAAGAATTAATTGATAATTCTGGTATGCCAATTTTAAGTGCGGTACAATTTCAAGAAGCTGCAGATCAAGTTCAAGCTGCGCTTTCTTAGTTATTAGAAAATAAATTCTGAAATAAGTTCAGAATAAATATATAGAGAATCCCAATGAGAATTGGGATTTTTTTATTTAGTTAAAGAATAATCACTAATTAATAAATTGGTAGAAAGATTTAAACGAATTGTTAAATTTCTAATCATTTCGATTGTTAACTTTCTTTTTTTATTTAGAATTTCAGAAACTCTGCTTTTTGTTCCAATTTCATTTACTAAATCAATTTGTTTTAGATTCATTTCTTCCATTCTTATTTTTATTGCTTCAATTGGATCTGGAGCTTCAATTGGAAAATATTTGTTTTCATATTCGTCTACAAGTATAGCAAGAATATCAAGTTCGTCATTTTCTATTGTTCCAGTTTTTGCATCAAAAATTTGTTCTAATCTAATTAATGCAATTTTATAATCATTTTCTGTTTTTATAGGTTTTATTTTCATAATTTAAATTGTATTTGCATTAATTTTATCATATTCATTATGTGTTCGGATGAATTTTATAAAAATTAGTTGTTTTTCAAAGTTAATTTTCACTACTAATCTATGTGAATTTCCTTTAATATTAAAAACTATTCTACCATCTTTTAAAATGCTCGCATTTACATAATTCTCTTTTATATCACTAGGAATTTTCCAATTTGAATTAATTGCAGTATCATACCAAGTTTTGAGATATTGCTCACAATCAGTATGTAATTCCCAATATTCTCTTAAAGTTCCTTTTGAAAAAATTCTCATTAATAAAATTTACAAATGCAAATATATTAAATATTCCCAAATCGAGAACTTTAATTTGCTTTTTCTTCTATTTCATCAGATTGATAAATTCCAAAACCAGAATTATTCTGCAAAGCAATTTTAATAATTGCATCAGCAACAGTTTTTGCTTTAATTGGTTTGTATTTTTTTAAGTTTCCGATAAATATAAATGGAAATAGTTTGCCAAATAGTTCGCCAAGTTTTTCACCAAATCTAAATTCTTTTCTGTTTCCTAATAATAATGATGGTTGAAATACTGTAACCGATTTAAAGTTAGAAAATTTTAAATATGTCTCTAATTCACCTTTAACTTTTAAGTAAAAATTAGTAGATTTTTCATTTGCACCAAGCGAAGAAATTACTAAAAATTGTGAAACTTTATTTTCTTGTGCAAACTGAGCAAATTGTTTTGGATATTCAAAATCTACTTTTTTAAATGCTTCTTTGCTTCCAGCAGTTTTTATTGTAGTTCCTATTGTACAGAAAAAATCGTCTCCTTTTATTAAGTTTTTAATTTCTTCTATTTTCTCAAAATCTACAATAATTTGCTCTAGTTTAATGTGTGATAGTTCTAATTTTTTTCTCACAAAAATGATTACTTTTTCATAATGAGAAGATTCAAGCAAGTTAGAAAGTAATTCTTTCCCAATTAATCCTGTGCTACCAATTAATAAAGCTGTTTTCATAAAAATTATTTTAGAAAAATTTTGAACTGGATAAATAAAAATAGAATTATAAAAACTCCAATAGTGTTAACAACCAATAACTCTACAGAATTATTTTTTTCTTTAAAAGTTAAGAATGCTGGAATCGTAAATAAATTAATAATTAAAATAAATGGAAACGCAATAAGACCGAAACCCATTGGTCCAAAACCAGTAAAAACATTTTTTATATTGATAGGAATAAAATATAATAGATTACAAGCAAGTATAAAAAATGCTATATATTTATTTATTATTTTTAACTTAACATTCAATTATTTCTTGGCTTTTCCGTTATTGAATTTTACTTTTTCAATAATTTCAACTTTCTTTTCAGGTCGTTTTGATTTTGGATTAAAAGCAGGTTTTTTCTTTGCTGTTGCTTTAGGAGTTTGTTCTCCACGAGATGCATTAAACTCGGCAGAATATTCTTTTTTGATGAATTCTTTTTTAACAAATTCTTTTTTTGGTGCAATTGCAGCTTTATTTTGTTTCAAAACTTCGTTTGGATTTTTAGGATTTTCTTTTGTTCCTCGCAAGTGAATGATTAATCCGTTAAGGAAATTTCTAAGAATTTGGTCACCACAAAGCATAAAATCGGAATGATCTTCGGCTCTAAAAATGTTTCCAATTTCGCCTTTAGAAATTCTAAAATCTACTAATTCTAAAATTTCTATTATTTGGTCGTCACGCAATTGTAATGCAACACGTAGTTTTTTAAAAATATCGTTATTATTCATTTTAGAAATAGTTTGTTGTTTTTTGTTTTTAGTTTATTGTTACAATCTTCCATCTTTAAGCTACTAACTTCCATCTTTTTAGAAAAGCCAAAGGTACGCCTTTTTAAATCCTTCGCGCCATAATTTCTCATTGTGTTGTCCACCTTTTACTATAATTTTTTTATTTAGCATTTTACAACTGCAACGAATGGTATTTATTTTGTTTTCTATAGAATTTAAATCTTTAATTACATCAACGTCACCTTCGTTATCGCCACAAAGGAAATAGATTTTACTTTTTAGTTTTTTAGTTTTGTCTGTTAGTTCAAAAATCTCTTTTCGATTGAACCAAAATGCAGGCGAAAATATTCCAGCTTTTCCAAATATTTTTGGATATTTTAAAAGTGCATAATAGGAAATTAATCCACCAAGTGAACTACCAAAAATGCAGGTATTTTTCGCATCAGATTTGGTTCTGTAGGTTTTATCTACAAATGGTTTTAAGGTGTTTACTGTAAAATTTAAATAATTATTGGCATTTCCACCACCATATTTTTCGTTTTTAAATGGTGCTAATTCTTCCATTCTTTTTTCTCCACCGTTTTCTATTCCAATAACAATTACTTCAGCGTTTAAACTATCTAATGTTTCGTCAATATTCCATTCACCTGCGTAAGAAGTTGTTTTGTCAAATAAATTTTGAGCATCGTGCATGTAAATTACAGGAAATTTCTTGGTTGAATTTTCGTAGTTTTTAGGAAGATAAACCCAAATATTCTTAGTGGTTTTAAGTTGCGGTGCTTCAATAGAAAAATTAGAAACTTGCTTGGAAGCAGTACTTTGATTATTTGGTTGGTCAATTACAATTGTATTTTGTGCAAATGAAATTGTAAAAAATAAAAAAATAGTAAAGAATATTAAATTTTTCAAACCGATAAATTTTAAAGTTTTACAAATAAATACTATTTTAGCTAAAAATATAATTTGTTTATGCCTACAAAAATACAAAAATTGAGTTTGCTTTCTGATATGATTTCATTTGCTCAAGTTGATGGAAAATTGCACGAGAAAGAATATTTATTTTTATCTATGATTGCTGTTCAACTTGGTGTTGACAAAGATACCTTTGATCAATTGTTTCATCAAGAAATTAAGACAGAATGTATAAAAAGTGAGTTTGAACGCATTCAACAGTTTTACAGACTAGCTTTGTTAATGCATTGTGATGGTGTTTTACACGAAAGAGAAAATATAGCAATTCATGAAATTGGAGTAAATATGGGATTGAATCCGTTTGCCATAAATAGAGTTTTGAAAGCAATGGCTAAATCGCCAACACGAATGATTTCTCCAGATTATTTGTTGGAAGTTTTTCAAGAGCAGTTGAATTAGTATTTATATTTTACAAAATACATAAATTTTTAGCCCTGACAGCAATGGAAATCCATCTTGTTGCGTTTTTGGCGTAGCGAAAAAAG
>JAYVKR010000088.1:0-4573 GCA_043768185.1 Flavobacterium sp. | reverse complement strand
TCTTTTACAATTCCCATAACTTTAGTTTTTAAAATATTTACCAATTAAATTTAAAGCTGCAATATTACTTATAATCATAAGTTGTTTGTAAAGTTTTCGATTCCTACATTTGGGAACTTCGGAATGAATTATTTTCTGTTAAAGATAAAATTTTTGCGAAAACTAAATATGAATTTATTACTAAATACACAAGTGCACGAAAACGAATTTGTTATTGATATTTTTTTATTTTTTCAAAATGTTTTTCATTTGACTAATGTTTTCGTTTGAGATTAAATTATTAAAGCAATTTGTACAAATAAAAATTTCAGTTTCAAAAAATAATTCTAAATCAGATTTTTCCATAATATTTATATTATTACAATTTTTACATTTAAACTCTAATGTATTTCCAAGTATATTTAAAATCTTTTCTGTTTTGTTTTTTGAATATAATTCACTTGATTTTATAAATAATATGAATCCAACTAATCTTTGAAATTCTTTTATTATTTTATGTGATTTCGCATTTTCACTTCCAATAAACTCAAATATAATTTCATCTATTATTGAAACTGCATAAAACAATAAATGAGGAACAATAAAATAATAATTTTTTAAATAAGTATGATGATCTTCATTATTTGAAAATACAAAATTTAGATTTTGCTCAGCTGTTCTGTAATTTTTATCTCTCGTAACTATGTGTAAAGCTTGATTTGTACTTCCATTTATTCCTGCCTCATATGATTTATTATATCGCATATCAAAAATTAAATCACTTGGAAAGAATAAATTTAAAGATAATTTTTTGCAAGCATTCTTTATAATTTCCATTTTGTCAACATCTGGACTACTTGGGTCATAATTTTCTGGATTTCCGTCGTGAAAAAATCTGTCTCTAAATTCTTTTTATCTACTAGTAATTGCTCTAAAATTAATAATTCATCTGTAAATGGTTTTCTTAAAAGAGCATATGCAACTATCATTTTTCCTCTTTGTGCACAATATAAAGATTCAAAAATGAAATTAACAAAATCAGAAATTACAGATAAAGCAATATGCTTTGTTAATATTGTTTCTAATTCGTCATTCCTTTGATTAGTTTTTAACCAATCTAGAACATGAATTTTGTTTCTTTTTAAATACTCATCAAAATTTTCATTTTCAGAACTTTTGATTTCTGTTTTATTCAGCTCTTTGTATATATCCTCAGAAAATATTTCTGTTAATTGGTCATAAATAATGGCACAAATATTATTAATTTTATAATACTTTTTTGGCAACCTGACTTTTTGATTTTTTTCTATGTAAAGTGTTGGATTCATTTCGTTTTTGTAAAGTTACTGCCAACGTTTCTAGTCTTCATGAAGTGGCTATGAACCAAGACCACGCGTCCACAAATATAAATAAAACTTTAAATTGTCAGTGCATTTTCCAAATAATCTCGTAATCCGTAATAGCGCAAAACGGCTGTTAGGTACAGTTTTTGTTTTTTCTTGTATTTTGTTGTTGTTTTTTGCATAAATTTGTACAATTAAAAATAGAAAAAAGTGTTTGGATTTCCTAAAGCAGAGTACCTTGTTTATAATATAAATTTTTTAAGAAAAGTTATTTTTCAATTAGATTTTAAGAAAAACTCTAAAATTACTGAAAATGAAGATTTTTTAAAATCAATATTCATAAACGATTTTCCGAGATTTGTTAAAGCTCAAGGCAATGGGTTGCAAATTACATTTGGTAATGAAAAGCCTAAAATGGAAACTTTGAACGAAAGTGAGAATTTTATACTAAAATCGCAAGATGGGCAAACAATAATTGAGATTAATGATAGAGCTTTAAGGCTATCATTTGACAATACAGGATATAAATCTTCAAATGATATTAGAAAAGTTCTAAATTTATTTAATAATTTTTTAGAAAATAAGATAGACGAAGTAGAAAAAATAAGTTTGAAGAAAATAAATATAGTTGAGTTTGATAATGAAGGTGATCCTAATGGTGTTTTATATTTTTTATTAAATAGAAGTATGATTGGAAATATGGATTCATTTCCCAATACAAAGTTAATTAATCATAATTTACAGTCTGTTAATTATAAAACTGAAGATTTTTTATTAAATTTGAAATATGGAATGAATATTCCTCCAATACAAAATTTAAAAATTGGTCAAGTTATTATTGATATAGAAATATCAAAGCATACAAAAACTAATATAAAAGAGATTAAAAATATTTTTGAAGAAATTAATTCAGAGACTTTTAATGTATTTAATTCTTTAATAAATGAAAACACAAAAAACATTTTAAATGGCAACTGAAAAGTATAATATTTTGCAAAATCAAAACAACAATAATGTTATGTTGGAAGATTATGATGCTATTTTAACGGTTTCTAATAAAGCTTTTAAATTAGGAATAGTTGGTACAGTTTTATTATGTACAAATCCAAATATTTATGCTAATGAAGTTAGGTATAAACTGAAGGAAAAAGTCACTATTGAGTCTGTTCAGTGTGCTAAAGAAAATAGTAATTATTTTGATTTTTATGTTGATTCTGTTAATAAAATAAATAAAATTAACTTTTCAAAAAGAGAGATTATTAAAAATATTTTATCTTTTAAATCATTAAATAATAATTGGGATGGCTATAATGCTATTCCTTTAGAAATTGAAAGTGCTGGAAATGCCATTTTTTTAGTCAATGAACTTGGTGAAAAAAACATCGAAAAAATTGATGATTTTTACCCAAATACCCACGGAACATTAACGTTTGAGTGGATTAATGAATTAAATGAAAAACTGTTTGTAGAGGTTGGAAATGATAAATTTTCGTTTTTTGTAAAATATAACAATTCAGCGCCTCAATTCTTTAATGATATGGAATTGAATAATGAAAATATTAAGAAATTGTCGACTTTTATCAAGTCTATTTAATAAAAATAAAGCATTAAGTACAGATGAAATAGATAGATATATTTCATCTACATTTCATTTAGAAGAAAAAATTTCTAGATCAGTTTTTTCTCCTATAAATTTAAAAAAAGATAAAAAATTAAGAAATAATTCGTTTACTACTCCTTCGGGAATAGATGAAGTATCTGTTAATAGATTAAATTATACTACAATTCATTTTATTAAAAAAATTAGTAAAAAAATTGCAAATCCAAGTGAAGATAGAAATTATTGTGGAGTAGCAATAATTGATGTAAAAGAAATTCACGAATCAGAATCAGTAATACAATATTCTCCAACCAAAGTTAAACTACCTACTGAAATAATAGACAACCCATTTCATTCTGATATTAAGATTGGATATGTTAAACAATTTGGAAAACCTTTACCTGTTGAGTTTAGCTACAAAGTAGATTTAATGGTACAAAAAGCTAGATTTTATTTTGATGAAACACCTGCTTCTGAAAATTGGGAAGGAGTCGATTTAATATAAAATTGCACCTAACTTATAATGGGCTCAATAAACTACATTATCCTAACATTAAATAAATTCATTCACTAAAATACTTCAAAACCTACAACTCCTCAATCAACAACCAAGCTTCTTTGTTATGAGAATTCTGAATTTTTAGTAGTGCATTTTGTGCTGCTGTGTAGCTAGAATAACTTCCGTAAAGTACAGGAAAATAGCCGTTTTTGTTTGGCGCAATGCGTCTTGCTCTGTAGCCAAGATTTACCAATTCGTGATAATTTCTGCTGGCATTTTGCTTTTGTTTAAAAACTCCAGCAACTATATGATAAGGATATTTATATACTTTTTTATCTTCGTTTTTAACTGTTAAAGTTACAGTTGGAATAGGATTAGAAATAAAAAAAGTAGCTTCTTGTATTTTTTGATTTACTTGTTTTTGAACATTTTTCTGTACTAGTAATGTTTCAGTTTCAATTCGGTTTTCGTTGTACTTGAAACCTAAAGCACCAAGAACTCCTAAACCAAGTACAAAAACCGCAGCATATTTTAAATAAGAATACGATTTTCTATTTGAATTTAAAGAAATAACGTCTTTTTCGTTAGTTAAAACGGCAATATCTTCTTCTTTAACATCAAGTTGTTTTAAAATTTCACGTTTTATAAGTGGCGAAGTGTACGTGCTTAATCCAAAAGATTCTGCTAAATAATTAATTTGATTGGTTGGTGTAAAAACTAAATTTTTATCAGTATTTAAAACAATTTCGCCAATGTTTTTTATAATAATTCCTTCAAAATCTTGCAACTTATTTTTCCAAATAACTACTTGATTTTCAATTGCAATAACCGATGCTTCATAACTCATTTTTTCTTGCTGTGCAATATGACTTGCCAGTAAACCATCGTTATTTTTTAAATAAGAATTAAACGAAAGTAATTTTTTAGGTGGAAAAAAAGAATGTGTGTTTTCTTGTAATTGCGCCGATTGAATTTCGGTTAAAAAAGCACCAAATCCAGGAACAGTTACACATTGGTAACGATATAGTAATTGCGAAATGTATTGTTCAATCTTCATAATGACAAATTTAATTATTTAATGGTTATGGCAAAATTTTATTAACAAAGTTTGTTAACAATTTCAATATTTTTTCTTTTATTTGAATTTCAAAT
>JAYVKR010000087.1:0-16121 GCA_043768185.1 Flavobacterium sp. | reverse complement strand
TCACAGATTTTTTAATTAATTTATTCTTTCTAATTTCACTAATTACATAACGCAAACTTGTCATTCTGACAAAGGAAGAATCTCATTTCTTACTCTTTTGTTATGTGATTCTTCGTGCCTCAGATGGACAAGTTTGTAGATATTTTTAGACACTAATTTCACTAATTTTCACTAATTTCTAAACGCAAACTTGTCCTACTGACGAAGGAAGAATCTCATTTCTTACCCTTTTGTTATGTGATTCTTCGTGCCTCAGAATGACAAGTTTGTAGATATTTTTTTGCCACAGATTTCACCAATTTGCACGAATTTCTCTGCGCAAACTTGTCCTACTGACGAAGGAAGAATCTCATTTATTAATCAATTGTTATGTGATTCTTCGTTCCTCAGAATGACAAGATTGTGGTAAATATTAAACACGAATTACACCAATTTTCACGAATTTCTAAACGCGAACTTGTCATTCTGACGAAGGAAGAATCTCATTTCATAATCAATTGTTATGTATTTCTTCGTGCCTCAGAATGACAAAATCGTATGAAAAATAAGATTTTACAAAAGACAAATATAATATAGCCCAGATAGAATGGAATAACATCCCGATTTTTCATCGGGATTTATGCAATGAAAGCTGGAAAATGGTTTGCTTAAATGCCCAAGCCATTTGCTTCTAAAATCCATTAGCTTACATACTAATAATCGAAATACCAATTGAAAATATCGCATCGTAAACCTAAAGAAAACCAAGTTGTAGTTTCTTTTTTAACGAGTTCGGTTGCTGTTGTTGGGCTAAAATTTCTGTAAATTAAACTTCCAAAAACTTTTAAATTGGTGCTTGGATTGATTAAATATCCTGCTTGTAAATCGGCAATAACTATGGTGGTTTTGTTTCCTTGACCAATTTTTACACCTGTATCATACGGACGAATTTCATCGTAATCTTTATAAATGTTTCCGCCATAATTATTGGTGTCTGTTGCTGTGTCTAGATCTAATCCACGAATTCCATACGTAAGTTTGGCATCGGCGAAATATCTTCCTTTGTGGTAACGAGCAATTGCTAGTAATTCTTTGGCATTTCCACCCCAATTGTGTCCTAAACTTTGGTTGTTGTGACCGTAATTGGTTAAAACTTCGCTGTGCGCATACACATATGGACGAATGTGATTGTATTCTACCTGTAACAATAAATTATTGATATTGAATGCATTATAATATTTTAAACCAACTTGGTAAGCAAATTTATTCTTCCAACTTTGGTTTTGATTTTTTACTTCACCAAGAGAAAACTCATCTAATAAAAATTGTGCGTAAAAATTAACTTGACTGTTAAATTTATACTTGGTTGTTAATCCGAGTAAGGCATTTCCGCTTCTTGATGACGATGCAAATTCTACTGCACGGTAAAAAATTATTGGATTTACAAAGCTCAAATCGAATCCTCTGTTGTTTTGATTGCTCCAAACTACGCTTTCGAACAAACCTAGATTGAAACGTTTAGTAACATTCCAACTCAAATAATGATTGGCAACATATTTAGTTGCATACGTTCTGTCTACAGTAACTTCTGGGCGAACATCTTTCATCCAAGTGTAAGTATTTGTATATTTTATTTTCCAAAAATTAGTGTTGATTTTAAAGTATGGATATGGACTTGCGCCATCGCTAAAAAGCAACGAACGATAACCATCGCCAATAAAATTGCGACCATAACCCAATTGCAAATTGATGAATTTACTTGGCGTAAATGTTAAATTGGCTTCGGCAAGTGGAAAATCGTAAGCATCAGTTTTAAATTCTTTTGCAATTCCTATTCCTGGAATTATTGCCGGATTTCCGCCTGCAGGTTTTATAGAATTGGCATAATTATTAAAATAATCGGCAAACCTACCTTGACTTTCGTAAATTGTTGATGTAAAATTTAATTGTTCGCCAAGACCACCACGAATTTGAATTCCGCGCGTATTTACATAAGTGTAATTAGATTTACTTGGATCGGATTTTCCTATTTGCAAATCGAAAATTGGATTCATTGTAAACCAATATCCTTCGCCTTGAATTTCAACTGTATTTTCGTTCCATAATTTTCTTGACCACCAAGAAGTTTTGGTTTTCATTAGTTTTAGATTTTCTAAAGTTAGGTCGTAATATTTAGAAACCTCAGCATAAGTATAAGGTTTAGAAGCTGTGTGGTTGTTGCTTCCAACTTGGTTTAACTCGGCATCGAATTGCGAATAATAACTGTGCGAAAACGGAATATTTAAATTGCTTTTAAATTGTGGATTTTGAAATTTTTTATAAACTATACTATCAAATTCTGTTAGTTCTTTGTCTTTATCGAATTTAGTAAAAGTTGAATTTGATTTTACAATTCCGTTTGAAGTAGTATTATAAGTTTCCTCTACAGGAATATCGGCAGGATTAACTAGCGGAATTGCAATTTTAATGGTGTATTTAGAATACGTTGGTTTTCCGTTATACGTTGGCGGATTAATTTTAGGTAGTAGTGCAAAAACACGTTTACTTTCTGAAATTAAATCGTCATTATTGGCATCAACATATTGTACTTGAAAATTTCCTTTATCGGTAACTTCAAAAAGTACAATTACATTTCCTCTATAATCTGATGGTAAATTTTGTGGCACTTTAAAATTAGTAAATACAAAAGTTTGCACTTCATTATTAAAGCAATTTTCTAATGCTGAGGCTTGCAAGTTTTCACATTTTGGAAAAACCGGAAATTGCTCGCTACTTTTTTGAGCAGAAATTTGCATTGAGCAAAAAACAAAAAGTAAGCTATAAATTATTTTATACATAGTTCTAATAATAAAATTAGTAATTATTTATTGCAGTTTCGCCATTGGCAATTGCTTTGGCAGATGACGTTCCTATTCTTTTTACTCCAAGTTGAATCATTGCAACAGCTTCATTATAAGTTTTAACTCCACCAGCAGCTTTTATTGCAAGTGGCGATGCGTTTTCTAACATCATAATTATAGTTTCAATTGTTGCACCGTTTGGTAAGTTATCTTGAGTTTTATAAAAACCAGTTGACGATTTTACAAAAACATCTTTATAAAATTCTTCTTTAAAATTTGCCATAACAACATTTTTAATTAATGCCGAAAGTTGAATTATTTGATTGCTATTTAAGGCAGCAACTTCTATAATCCATTTTACAATTTTGTTATTGGCTAATCCTAATCTTGTGCATTCTAGAATTTCGTTTTTAACTAAATTTATTTCTCCCAGTTTAAAAGCTTCGTAATTGCAAACAAAATCTAAATCGTCTGCACCATTATTTATTGCTTGTGTTGCTTCTTCTAGTTTTTCTTCTATTGAATTTATTCCTTCTGGAAATGAAATTACAGTTCCAATGGTTAGTTTAGAATTGGCATAAGTAATCAAATTTTTTGCCAAAGAAACATAATTGGGACGAATCATAATTAATTTAAAACCTTCGTCAATAGCTTCTTGAATGAATGCTGAAGCGATTTTTTTATTTTGCGCTTCAGAAATTCCAGCTTGTTCGGCAGTTTTTAAATAAGTAGAATCTAGAAATTGTTTTATGTTCATTATAGCAATTGCAATATTTGGTATAAAAGTAAAAAAAAATCCCACTAAGGTGAGATTTCTAGGTTGTTTTATTTCTATGTAAGTATTTAACAAAGTACAATCCTAAAATTGCTCCAATAGAATTTACAATTACATCTAGAATGTCTCCATGTCTAGTGGTTGTATATGTAGTTTGGTAAACTTCCATTGCAATACCAAATAGTATTGCTGTTACAACCATTATAATTTCTTTGTTTTTTAAATTCTCTTTTATGTTAAAGTTATTGTACCATAAAATTACGAATAGAAAGTAAAAAATAAAATGTGCATACTTGTCTTTATGCATAATTTTAATTGAACTTCCCACAGTATTATCTAACTCTGTTGTGCTTAAAAATACTATAATTAAAGTCCAAGATACTGCTAGAAATAATTTTGAAGCTTGATTAAGCACCAATTAAACTTGCGTAAGCTTGGTTATCTAATAATTCATCGTATTGTGATACATCAGACACTTTAATTTTTATCATCCAACCTTTACCGTAAGGATCAGAATTTACGTTTTCTGGATTGGATTCTAAATCTTCATTAAATTCAATGATTTCTCCAGATAATGGCAAGAATAAATCGGATACTGTTTTTACTGCTTCAACCGTTCCAAAAACGGCATCTTTTTCTAGAGTTTGGTCTAAAGTTTCTACTTCTACATAAACAATATCGCCCAATTCGCTTTGTGCAAAATGAGTAATGCCTACTGTTGCAACATCGCCATCAATTGAAACCCATTCGTGGTCTTTAGTGTATTTTAAATTATTTGGTACCATTATATTTGTTTGTTTTTTAAATAATAATCCTTCGACTGCGCTCAGGAAGACAAAATGAATTAGTTTTTATGTTATTTAATTTGATAATTTCCTAGTTTTATATCCTTCGACTGTACTTCGTCTGCGCTCAGCATAAACTAAAGGAAGACAAAATAAATTTCAATCAAACTTTTAAATTTTCATCAAAAATACTATTAATTTTTAGTTTTTTCAAATGATTTTAAGCTGTTTTTAATTTCCAAAATTATAACGCATTGTAAATCCTACTCTTATGTTTGTTAACGGAAATGAAGTAGAAATTACTGCTTGTGAAAACGAATGATCATAAAAGAAAATTGTTGTTAGGTTTTTACTAAACGAATAATCAGCAGTTAATTTAGCAGACCAAATGTTTTGTCCGCCACCAATTTGATTGTTGTTGTAATCTAAATAACGAATTATAGTTTTATTGTTTCTGTATGAGAAATCTACTTTTAAATTAATATCTCCTTTTATAATTCCAGATGGATCATCTGATAATTTTGTTGAGAAAATTACATTTTTAAATCTATAACCTGTTCCAATAATATATTCTACACCTTTTACTTCTGTTAGTAAATTATTATCAAAACTTAATGACAATGCTCTATCACGTTTCATTTCGGCAAGAATTTTAAACGAACTTTTAGTTTCAAAATCTACTCTTACTAGTGGACTAAATTGTTCTACAAGATTTACATTTCCAACAATTGTTTTATTGTATAAATTTCCTCCTGCATCTCTACCGTTTGGATTTTGATTGTAATCAAAGTTACTTCTAAACGAGTTAATTGTATATGATGCTTTGTAATTGTGTTGTATTGAAAAACGCTTGAATTTATCTTTAAAAAACTTGTAACGCATTAATCCATTGTACTTTATGTTCCAGTTAGGAATTGGTATATTTCTAAAAATTCCTAAAGATACATCACTACTATTTTGACCAGAATAAGCAGCCAAAAATGCTGGTAACAATACTGCTTGGTTGTTTTTTCCAAAACCTTGTGGATAACCTTCTGCATCTAATGTAAAAGGATTTGCTCCATAATATCTTTCGGCTAATCTGTTGGCAACAACTAATCTGTTAGTTCTAAATTCTTCGAACGCTGCAGAACCAAATTCGTCACTTGCAGAAAAAGCAGTTTTAATTAACAAAGTAGAAATTGCAAAATTTCCAGTATTATTAGGAGAACGTGAACTGTAATTTCCATTGGCGTCTACATCAAATTGCTCTGAAAAATTATCGGCATAAGTTCTGTTGGCAGTTAAATCTATTTTAAAATCTGGAAATAAATCTATGTTGGCTGTCATGTCTAAAGTTCTAGCTGTAACTTGTGTAAAACTTTGATTAAACTCAGGATAATTGGTTAACCAACCTCTTTTTGCTGCTTCAAAACGAACTTCGTCTTGACCACCAAAAGCAAATCCTAAAGATGGTTTAGACGAACCAAAGAAACCTACTCCAGGTAAAAATCCAGGTAAAGCTGTTCCTCTATTTTCGGTATAATTAATTTGAATATTTTTTACACTTGTTAAAACGCCAATTAATCCATCAAGAAAAACATTGCTGTCTTGAGCAACTTGTGGCGTTGGAGAATTTATTTTTTGTCCAGGTTTAGGTGGAACAGCATTTGTAACTGTTTTTTTAGTTTTTTTATTTTTAGTAAGTCCAATATATTTATAAAAACTATCCATATTAAAAGCCGTATTCAATCTATGTGAACCCGAATTTTGAATACTATTTCCTAAATTATAGGTAAATCCATCGGCACCAGTTATAGATGACAATGCAATTGATGAACGTTGCCAACTAGAATCTCCTGTATACGTATATGTAGATTTTATAAAACTTAAAAAGGGTAACTTATTTAATGGTAATTCGTAATTAACTGTAATTTGTTGGTTGTGCTGATTGGCAGTTCCAGGATTCCAATAATCTGTCCAAATAGTGTACGAATTATCTGGATTATTATTTTCATCTAGATAATTTCTAACTAAATTATTAGATGCTGCATTGAAATTAATTTTTAAATTTTTGGTTAAATTATAATTAAAACCATACTGATAATTAAACAAGAAATTACGTTGGTACAACTCGCCAAGTCCAATACCTTCTACATCAACTAATCTAAATTGTTGTTTGTTAAATTGTCTTGTAATATTAGAACTAAAAGACACATTTGAAGGTAAATAATTAAAATTAAAATCGCTTAACAACTTCCAATAATTACTTTTTAAAGCTTTTATTTTTTTAAATGGTTCTAATGGTTTAGACTGAAAAGCAAACGTATAATCGGCAGTTGTACTAACTTGTTGATCTATAAAATTTTCAATTTCATAATTATGTCTATCAACTTGATTGTAAGAATATGAAAGCGTTACATTCTCTGGATCGTAAAAATGTTGTTTTTGTTTTTCGCCTCTTTCTTTTTTAACACCAATAAAATTGATACTTTTTCTTTTAGTATAATCTATTGCTCTGTTTTTTAAATTTCTTTTTTGAGTTTCGTCTGCTGTAACTTCTATTAATTGATCTAACTCAATATCTTGATTAAAAGGATCGTATTTAGGTGTTATAAATTCTTCTCCAACAGCATAATTAAAAGGTAAATTTATTCCCCATTTTTTAGGAAGTAATTTTCCTAAACTCATATTAGTAACTATATTGTATTGTTGAATGTCTTCTCTACTTCTTTCATTTGGACCTTGTTCTAAAGTTCCAAAACCAATTGTACTCATTTTTCCAGTGGCAGAAATTGTAGCAAAATCGGCAAAATTTCCATCAAGATTTGCAACAGCTGCCATTCCTCCTTTATTATCCATTTGAGCCAAGCGCAATTCGTTAAACCATGCTTCACCTTTTATATCTCTAGGATTTAATGGATGTTGAACAGTTGCCAAAACATCTGTTTGATTTTTTAAACCTATCATTAAAGTTCTAATTAATCCAAAATTAGGATTACCTCTAATTCCCAATCGTAGTTTATTTACTTTTCCTGCCAATGATGGATCAAGTTCTTCTTCGTTTTTATAATAAATTTCTCCTGGCGCTAAAACTTGGTTTAATGCAAGAATTTTTAATTGTGTTAATAATGATAATGATAAATCTATTTCATTGGCTTCTGGCCAAATTTCTTCTGGTGATCTTGCTGTAAAAAGCGACTTTTTTAATGGTATTTCAACTTGATAAAAGTTTTCTGTAAAGTCATTTCCAAATCGTATAAAACCTACCATTTCATCATCTTCAATAGAATTTGGTTCGTCTGGCAAAGCTTCGGCATGTAAAAACATTTTCAATTTTTTAAATTGTCTCATGTCTACGCTAATGTTTTTGAAAACTGCTCTAGAATCTGCTGGTTCTAATCCATCATTACCATTTCCAGAAACTCTTAAACCTAACGATTGCTCATTTTGATTAATCAAAGTGTTGTTATTATACAATTGTTCACGTTGAACTCCTGGTGGAGTTACATAAGGAATTGGAGTACGACTACCATTTTCTTGAATATTTAATGCAAAAACATCAAAATTTGTATTGTCATCATCAACATTGGTATCCACTGGATCTAATGTTTTAGCATATCGTCTCCATTCGCCACGAACTAAATCTAAAGCACCAAAACGTAAAGTTACTTGGTCGTTAAAACCAGTCATAAAAAGTCTCATAAATCTAATTGAACGAAAATCTGAAATACTTCCAATTGTATTTTCTGGTTGCGATATTGGAATTTTAAATTGAAGCCATCTTGCATTTATAGTTCCTCCACTTGGCAAAGTAACTTGTGTTTCTCTAACATCGGTAACATATCTATCAGTACCAACATTCATATTGGGTTTTACATCAACACTATATTCATAATAGGCATTGATGGTATTCATTGTATTGTCTCTATTTATATCTTCTACATCTGGTACAGTTGTAGAACCACGATTGGTATCTGTAACTTGTATAGGAGAATTTCCTTCTAAACCATTGTAATTTTTATATCTGTCAAATAGGTTACCTTGAGCATTTAAATAATAATTATAATCGTCTCCTGCTGGATCTTGCAAACCAGAAAACGCTGGAAACTTAGCTGCTTCTTGAGTATTATTTAAACCATTATATCCAACATCTTGCGAAATTCTGTTGCCTTCGTTGGTATCAAATGCATAAATTAATGATTGCGAAGCTGGAACATCGCCCCAAATTCCTTGTGGTTGCACAACAATTTGATCTGTTCCTACACCGTTTTCATAAAATTTTCTTCCATCTTTTAAAACATCTTCAGATACTTCTCCTAAATTAAAATATACTTTTCCAGTATTTGATGTTGGTGTTTCTGGAGTTGCTGTACCGTTAAAATAAGGATCTAACATCCAAAACTGAACATATTCTACATTTCCTTGTTCAAAATTGGTTGAATTTAATGAACGTACAATTCCTCCAAAATTATTAGTTGGATCTGGCAATGTATTATTAGTTGCTGCAGGATTAAAATTATACGGTCCACGTTCTGTTGGGAAATAAGATAAATCTAATGTATTTATAACTTGCGATTGTCCTACAGCAATGTCTGTAACAGGATACAATTCTTGGCTAAAAATTCTACGTGTACTATTAAAAGACAATTCTTCTTCAGATATTCCTGTTGGTCGTTGTGTGTAAAATATTGGATCAATAGTATACCAAGCCATTTTTGCTCTTTTAAATCCGTAGCTTAAATCGTTAGCATTTCCGCCAAAATCTAAATAAGGACTTGCAGCATTTCGTTCTGGAGTTGCAGCAAGTGTCCAAGAAAAAGAAGAACGTAAATCGATTGTAGTTTGCGAACCTTCAAAATCGTCTACATAAATTGTTGGTTCACCATTAAACTGATCAGCTTTGGGAGAATTGGGTTTTAAAAAGGCAACTTCTCCTCTAAAGGATATATTAGATGGAACGTCGGTATCTAAATTTGGAAGTTTATTTACTAATCTAGTTAAAAAAGGAAGTTCTGTTGAATAGTTTAGATTGGCTCCAAAAATTGTGTTGTTTACAGATTCTTGTCCGTAATTGGATTTTTGAGTAAAAGGTCGTTCTGTTAATTTTAAAAGTGTTGCGTTAACTACAAATTTTTCTGAAAATTTATGCTCTACATTCACTCCAAAAAAGCGTCTTGTTTGTTGACCAAAAACCGAATTATTTTCTACAGAAACTTCTATTGGAGTATTTGATGCTGAAAGTGCTGGATCAAGAATTTGAACTCTTCCAGCTTGATAATTTACAGTATAATCTACACCTTCTACAAGAATTCTTCCGCCTGCAGAAACTACAACAGAACCTTTAGGAACATTAAAAGCTCCAATTGGAATTCCTTCTCCGCCAGTAGATTTATATTTTCCGCGCAATTGAAATTTATTTTTTTCACTGTCTTGCAAAGCTGCAGCTTGTGTAGATTTATATAAACTTCTAAAAACATATTTCTTTTGGTTTGCATTATAATCTATAATACTATTTTCGTCTCCATCGTAATTTTGCGCTGGAGTATTTCTTAATTTTTCAAATAAATGTTCTCCAAAAGGTTCTATTTTTGTAAAAATTAATCTTCCGTATTGCTGATTTACTGTTAATCCTGGAATAAAATCGAAAAAACCATCACCACCATTTTGAGGATCATTATTATAATTTAATTTATCAATATCAAACACTTTTAATAAAGGAGTGTTTTCAACATTTGCTGGAAGTGGCGAGGCAACATCGGCTTGTGTTATATAATTTAACGGAGAAGGATCTGTGTAAAGAATATTAAATTTAAAATCTTCTTGTTGCAATTGGTAGGCACCAGGAATTTGATAAATATTTTTCATCATTAAACCCCAAATTGGTTTTTGAACATTGGTTAAACTACTTTTTAGCATTTTTAAAATCAATGCTTGCGAAGATGGAATTCCGTTAAGATCAACTTGAGTTGCATCTACACCATCAGTTCCAAATTCTCCTACTTGGTACACATTATCTCCAATTGTATATTGGTATGCAACAGCAAGAACTTCATCATTTGTTAAACGTTGTTGCAAAGAAACATAACCCAATTGTGGATGAAAAGTATATTCATTAGAAGTAAGTTTTCTTGCGTTTTCTAATTTGGCATAATCTGTACCTTCACTAACCGGAATTGCATTATTAAAACCAGCATTAGACGTTACAATTTCTCTAATTTGTTGATTTAATAAACCAGAATTTGTTGGTATTAAAGCTGGATCGTAATCGTTATTTTCATTATCTGTTGGTGAATCTATTGGTTGATTAAAAAACGTTGCTAATGGTGATTGGTTGGCAACAACTTCTGCATCTGTAGAACCAGTTAATTGTGCTTCACCTAAATCTTGAAGTGCAATTATATTTCTTAAATTATTGTTGGCTGCGGTAATTCTATTTTGCTTGTTGGTAATCCAGACTTCAACTCTAGTAATTTGAACTCTACTATCAATTAATGGATAATTTCTTAGAGAGAAATCGTATTTATTTTTAAAATATTGCGAAAAGAAAAAGTGTCTATCTGCATCATATTCTTGTGCAAAAAGTTCAAAATCTGTAATAGTTCCTCCACCTTGAGAAGTTACACTTTTAGTTTGCGATTTTTGTTCAGAGAAAACTCCTGTTACAGTTGTTTTACCAAATTGTAATTGTGCTTTTACACCAAATAAACTTTGTGCGCCACGAATTAACGAACTGTTTAGTGGCAAACTCACATTACCAACTTCAATTTTTTGAATAATATCGTCTTCTGTTGGAGCGTATTCTAATTTTATAAGATTTTGAAAAGCAAACGTAGATTCGGTATCATAATTGGCATTTACATTTAATCTTGTACCTACTTTACCTATTAAACTCATGCTTATTCGTTGGTCAAAATCGAATGTAGTTGTAGCTCTATTTCTTGGCGAAAATGATGGATTGTCTTGTTTGGTATATCGTCCGCCCAAATCAACCTCAACAGAACCAGTAGGTTTTACATCAATTGTATTTCCTCCAAAAATAGTTTCGAAAATACTAGATTTTACGTAATACTTTGGTAATAAATCTTTTTTATTGGCTTCTGATCCTTCTTTTCTACCGTCCATTGCATCCGATTTTTTCTTAAAATAATCGCGTATCGATTCTTTTAAAACTAAATCTTGATATTCTTTGGGTGTTAAAATTATTGGATAATTTATATTAAATCCTTCAAATGTTTTGGTTAAAACATATCTATCAGTAACTGGATCATAAGCATAAGCTTCTACAATACTATTGGGATTATCAATTGCAATTGAACCAGTATTGTAACCTTTTACAGAATCATTAACGTCTTCATCTACTTGAGAAAATGATAAATTTGAAACTAGAAATGTCCCAAAAATAAAAACTATTTTTAAGACAAATTGTATATAACTAGAGTAATGTGTTTTCAAAAATTATAGATTTTTTAATGCTTGTTTAATTATAGTTTCTATTGTAGCGTCTGGATTTTCAGATATTACTTTATCAACAATTTTTTCTGATGATTTTCTAACAAATCCAAGAACTTCCAATGCAGATAACGCTTCATCTCTATTTGTATTGTTTTGAAACATAGAAACTTCATCTAAATCGTAAATTTTTAACACTTTGTCCTTTAAATCTAGAATGGCTCTTTGTGCAGTTTTAGCTCCAATACCTTTTATAGATTGAATAGTTGCAACATTTCCCACAGCAAGTGCATTTATAATTTGTTTTGGTTCTAGTGAAGAAAGCATTGTTCTTGCAATACCAGCTCCAATTCCAGAAACGGTTAAAAGCATTTTAAAAATTTCTTTTTCAGATTTTTCTACAAATCCGTACAGTGAATGAGAATCTTCTTTGATAATCAAATGTGTATAGAGTTTTATAAAATCGGTTTTGGGAAGTAACGAATACGTATGTAATGAAATATTGATATGATAACCAACACCATTACAGTCTATTACAACGTCAGTTGGTGTTTTTTCTACTAATTTTCCTTGTATGTGTGTAATCATTTGGCTATAAAGTTGATTCAAATATAGTAAAAAAGTTCAATTGCTATTACTATTGCGATTTTTCTACTACAATTTAACATCAAAGTTTTTAATTCTTTTTCCTTTTTCTTGTGCATCTACAACTGCAACTGCAGCCATATTTACCATTTCTTCTACACTTGCACCAAGTTGAAAAATATGAACAGGTTTTTCCATTCCAAGCATAATTGGGCCAACAGAATCAACATTGTACAACTCTTTTAAAAGTTTATAAGTAATGTTAGCCGATTCTAAATTAGGAAAAATTAACGTATTTACTTTTTTACCTGCCAATTTAGAAAACGGAAATTTCTTTTGAAGCATTGCTGCATTTAGGGCAAAATCGGTTTGAATTTCGCCATCTACAATTAAATCTGGATAATATTTATGAAGATAAGCAACAGCTTCGCGCACTTTGTTGGCACTTTCGTGCGATGATGAACCAAAATTAGAAAACGAAACCATTGCAATAACTGGTTCCATTCCAAACATTCTCACTGTTTTTTCTGTCATTAAAGCAATTTTAGCTAAATCATCGGCTGATGGATTTGGATTTATTGCTGTATCAGACAAAAACATTGGACCACGATTGGTCATCATCATATTGGTTGTAGCAATTAATGAAATTCCTGGAGCTTTACCAATTAATTGCATTAATGGTTTTGCAACCGATGGATAACTTCTAGAATATCCAGAAACCATTGCGTCTGCATCGCCTTGATTTACCATCATTGCAGCAAAATAATTTCGTTCTCGCATCCATTTTTGAGCATCAAGAAGAGAAATTCCTCTACGTTGTCTTGATTTCCAAAAAATATCGGCATATTCTAATCTGCGTTTGTCTTCTTCTTTGGTTTTTGGATCAAAAATTGGAACATCAGCATCAAAACCTATTTCTTCTTTTAATTCAAGAATATCTTCTTTTCTTCCTAATAAAATTGGATGTCCAATGCCTTCTTCATATACAATTTGTGCTGCTTTTAAAACATCAAGTTGATCTGCTTCTGCAAATACTATACGTTTTGGATCTGTCTTGGCACGATTAGTTAAAAGCCGAACCATTTTATTATCAGAACCTAAACGTTCTAGAAGTTCTTCGTTATATTTTTCCCAATCTGTAATAGGATTTAAGGCAACACCACTATCCATTGCGGCTTTGGCAACTGCTGGCGCAACCATTGTAATTAATCTTGGATCAAATGGTTTTGGAATAATATATTCTCTACCAAAATTTAATTTAGTTTCGCCGTAAGCAATATTTACTTGTTCTGGAACGTTTTCTTTTGCCAAAGCAGCTAATGCTTTAACCGCAGCCATTTTCATAGCTTCGTTAATTTTAGTTGCACGAACGTCTAATGCGCCACGAAAAATATATGGAAAACCAAGAACATTATTTACTTGATTAGGATGATCTGATCTACCAGTTGCCATTATAATATCGTCTCTAGTTGCAATTGCCAAGTTATAATCTATCTCTGGAACAGGATTGGCCATTGCAAAAACAATAGGATCTTTAGCCATTCCAAGAAGCATTTCTGGTTTTAAGATATTTCCAGCAGAAAGTCCTAGAAAAACATCTGCATTTTGTAATGCTTCGCCAAGAAGAATGTCTTTTTTTCCGTGAGAATATCTTTTTTGAAGGTCAGATAAATCGGTTCTATCTGTAGATAAAACGCCATCTTTATCGAACATTATTATATTAGGAAGTTGTACGCCAAGTAAAACATACAAATTGGCGCAAGCTAAAGCTGCCGAACCTGCTCCAGAAATTACTATTTTAATATCTGAAATATTTTTTTCTGCAAGTTCTAATGCATTCAATAAAGCTGCCGAAGATATAATTGCTGTTCCGTGTTGATCATCATGCATTACAGGAATATTCAACTCTTCTACCAATCGTCTTTCTATTTCAAACGATTCTGGAGCTTTAATATCTTCTAGATTTATTCCACCAAAAGTGGGTGCAATATTTTTTACCGTTTCTATAAATGCATCAATGTCTTTTGTACCAATTTCTATATCAAAAACATCAATATCGGCAAATATTTTAAACAATAATGCTTTTCCTTCCATTACTGGTTTCGATGCTTCTGGACCAATATCTCCAAGTCCTAAAACTGCTGTACCGTTAGTAATTACGGCTACAAGATTTCCTTTGGCAGTATATTTATAAACGTTGTTTATGTCTTTTGCAATTTCTAAACAAGGTTCTGCAACACCTGGAGAATATGCTAATGACAAATCTCTTTGTGTGGCATATTTCTTGGTTGGAACTACTTGAATTTTTCCTGGAGTTGGCTTGGCGTGATATAAAAGTGCTTCTCTACGTTTATTGTCTTTGTGCATTTTTTTATTTTTAATCTAACTGGCAAAGGTAAAAGTATCAACGTAAAAAGGCAAGTTTTAATAGTTTTCTTTTAAATAATTAAAAAGTTTACTAAATGTAAATTTATTATTAGTTTACAAAACTAGATTCACGTTCAATAATTGAAGTAGTTAATTCAATAGTTTTAGGAATAAATGGTTTAGATTCTCTTCTTGCAATCATTTCTTCCATTAATAAATTGAACGATTGAACTCCCATTTCGTAACTTGGTTGATCTACTGTACTAAGTTTTGGAGTGATTACTTGCGACATAAACCAGTTGCTAAATCCAATTAATTTAACTTGATTTGGTACTTTAATATTTACTTTATTAAAATAATCTAAAACGCCAACAGCGACTAAATCTGTAACTGCAAATATGCCATCAACATCTGGATGATCTTGAATTATTTTTTCTGCAAATTCTTTTCCTTCGTCAAATGTTACGTTTTTACAAGTGTAAACCAAATTGGAATTATAAGGAATATTATTTTTTTCTAATGCTTTTTTATAACCTAAAAATCTATCAATAGCATTTTGAGGATTTATTGGACCACGAATGTGTACAATTTTTTTACAACCATTATCTATTAAATGTTGCGTTGCTTCAAATGCTGCTTTTTGATCATTAATAATCACTTTAGAACATTTTATAAGTTTAGAAATTTTATCAAACATTAAAAGCGGAATTTCTCTTTCAATTATTTGACGTAAGTGTGCATCATCATTAGATTCGTTAGACAAAGAAATTATAATTCCGTCAACTCGTTTATTCAATAATAATTCAATTTGTTTAATTTCTAATGCTAAGCTTTCGCCAGATTGCACTATAATAACTAGATAATTATTTTTTTCTGCTTCGTCAATAATGCCATTAATTACATTTGAAAAAAAATGATGCACTACTTCTGGAATTACAAGTCCAATTGTTCTAGATTCTTTTGTTCTAAGATTTACTGCAAAACTATTGGGTGTAAAATGCAAAGACTTAGCCAACTCTAAAACAGAATTTCTAGTTTTTTCGCTTACATCTGGATATCCTTTTAGCGCTTTGGAAACTGTAGTAATAGAAATTCCTAACTTGGTTGCAATTTCTTTTAAGGTTATGTCTTTCATTGGGAGAAATATAATCTAAAGACTTAATTTTAACATTATTTTAATAATTGACTAATGTATAACTAAAATTCGTAAAAGAATCATTGAAATTTAATAAAAATTTATAACATTTCCTATTTCAATACAAATGAAGTTGTTAAGTTTGAAATTTGAATTTTAAAAGTTCCTTTTTCGGCAATCCATTTTAAATCGTTGTTTACAAATTGCAAATCTTTTAAATTTAA
>JAYVKR010000086.1:0-3542 GCA_043768185.1 Flavobacterium sp. | reverse complement strand
CAAATGTCCTGCAGGAAAATTATAAATTATTGGAATATTATATGTTTTAGTGACATCATCAATAATTTCTAGCACATTTTTTCCCCAAGGAATATCGTTATCTTTCATTTTTGTCATTCCGCCAACAATAATTCCTTTCAAACTTTCTAAACAACCGTTGCGTTTTAAGTTAATCATCATTCTATCTATATGATATAAATATTCGTCTAAATCTTCTATAAACAGAATTTTATCAGTACAATCTATTGCCGATGGCGATCCAAAAAGACTGTATAAAATTGAAAGATTTCCGCCAACTAAAACGCCACTTGCTTTTCCTAATCGGTTCATTTGGTCACATGGAACTTTATATTGCAAGCTTTCGCCAAATAATGATTTGCGTAAAGATTCTTTGGCTTCTTCTGTAGCTTTAGAACTTACAGGCATAATTCCGTGAATAGATTGATAACCCAACGTATTTAAATGACTGTGTAAAACGGTTACATCACTAAAGCCAATTATCCATTTTGGTGCTTGTTTAAATTTTGTAAAATCTAACAAATCTACCATTCTTACAGTTCCATAACCGCCACGAACACACCAAATTGCTTTAATATTTGGATTGTCTAACTGGGTTTGAAAATCGGCTGCGCGTTGTTCGTCTGTTCCAGCCAATTGGTTTTTGTCTAATCCTATTGTGTTGCCAATTACAACATTTAAACCCCAACTTTTTAACCAAGAAATGGCAGGTTTTAAATTGTCATCGATATTTTTTCTTGCAGTTGCGACTATTGCAATTGTATCGCCTTTTTTTAAATATGCTGGTGCAATCATAGTTTTTTGGGCTTGAAGGTTAGTTGAGAGTAAAGAAAATAGAATAAAGAAAATAGAATTTTTCATTGATGCTGAATGTAGAAACAAATTTAATAATTTTTATGCCAACCTAAACCAACTGTTAAACCTATTCCAAAAAAACTAGTTTTAGAAATGTCTCCATAAAGTTTAAAACCAATGCTGTTGGCAAAACTTGTAGGTTTGCCAACTGGAATTAATTCGTAAATACGGTATCTTTCTTTTTTAGAATTGAACCATTTTATATTTAATTCAAAAGGAAAACCTATGCTTTGAGTAGTGTCATATTTATAATTATTATTTGTAAAATCTACAAGAAATTCTCTGTCAACATATGATATTCCGGCAGAATAACTATAGGAAGTATTTCCTTCTATAATTCTTTTACCATAAAGTAATGCGTGTTCTTTTATTATTTCTACATCAATATAAATTGGAATAAAATAAAAATCGGCTTCTTTTCTATAATCAGTTACTTCAAGATATCTATAAGTAAATAAATTATTTTTTCTTTGATAATTTATTTCTGCTCCACCAGTAATTCCTTTAGAACTTCCGTTGGCATAACCAATTAAATTTTCTATATAAATTATTGGATTTGTTTTATCTTGTGCAGTGCAAATTGATTTTTGAAACAGCAAAAGTGTAAGTATAAGTATTATTTTTTTCATTTCTTTTTTTATCAAATATAAATAAAATGTAGTTATGATTACAATTTTTAGCCCAGATAGAAGTGGAAATCCTTTTTTTCAATTGCCTTGGGTTTAAATCCAAGGCAATTGAAAAAAAGATTGAAACGAATAGCTGGAAATTGCTTCAAATCCTGAAATAAATTCAGGATAAATAAAACTGTCAATTCTATTGCTTATTTTTGCAAGATATACCTAAAATAAAATGTTAGAAAACCCTAAAAGATATACAATTACTGCTGCTTTGCCATATACAAATGGTCCAATTCATATAGGTCATTTGGCTGGTGTATATGTGCCAAGTGATATTTATGCACGCTATTTACGATTGCAAGGAAAAGATGTTGCTTTTATTTGCGGAAGCGATGAGCATGGCGTTGCAATATCTATGAAAGCCAAGAAAGAAGGCGTTTCGCCACAAGAAGTTATTGATAAATATGATGCAATTATTAGAAAATCGTTTATAGATTTTGGAATTTCGTTTGATAATTATTCTAGAACTTCTAATAAAATTCATCATGATACAGCTCAAGAATTTTTTAGAAAATTGTATGATAATAACGATTTTATTGAAGAAGTTACCGAGCAATTGTATGATGCCAAAGCAGATCAATTTCTTGCCGACAGGTTTGTGGTTGGAACTTGTCCGAAATGTGGAAATGAAGAAGCTTATGGCGATCAATGTGAAAAATGTGGTTCTACGTTAAATGCTACCGATTTAATTAATCCAAAATCTACAATTACTGGTGAAATTCCTGTTTTAAAATCGACTAAACATTGGTTTTTACCATTGGATAGATACCAAGATTTTTTACAAAAATGGATTTTGCAAGATCATGCCAAAGATTGGAAAGTAAACGTTTTGGGTCAAGTAAAATCTTGGCTAGATGATGGTTTAAAACCAAGAGCTGTAACTAGAGATTTAGATTGGGGAATTGATGTGCCAGTTGATGGCGCAACAGGAAAAAAATTATATGTATGGTTTGATGCGCCAATTGGATACATTTCGGCAACCAAAGAATGGGCAGCAAGAGAAGGAAAAAATTGGGAAGATTACTGGAAAGATTCTGGTACAAAACTGGTTCATTTTATAGGAAAAGACAATATTGTTTTTCATTGCATAATTTTTCCTGCCATGTTAAAAGCCGAAGGAAGTTATATTTTACCAGACAATGTTCCTGCTAATGAATTTTTAAATTTAGAAGGAAATAAATTGTCAACTTCTAAAAATTGGGCAGTTTGGTTACACGAATATCTAGAAGATTTTCCAGATAAGCAAGATGTTTTACGTTATGCATTAACTGCAAATGCGCCAGAGACTAAGGATAATGATTTTACTTGGAAAGATTTTCAGGCGAGAAATAATAATGAATTGGCAGCCGTTTTTGGTAATTTTATAAACAGAGTTGTGGTATTGACCAATAAATATTATGACGGAATTGTGCCTATGCCGAATGAATTTAATGAAGTTGATAATAGAATTTTGGCAGAATTAAAAGCATATCCAGCAGTAATTTCATCATCTATAGAACGTTATAGATTTCGTGAAGCACAAGTAGAATTAATGAATGTTGCCCGACTTGGAAATAAATATTTGGCAGATGAAGAACCTTGGAAAATGGTAAAAACTGATCCAGAAAGGGTAAAAACACAAATGTATGTTGCGTTGCAAATTGCTGCTGCATTACAGATTTTGTGTGAACCGTTTTTGCCTTTTACATCTGCGAAATTAGTAAATACGTTGCACTGCAACGTATTTACTACAAATACATGGAAATCCGTTTCTGAAACATCGGAATTATTAAAACCAGGTCACAAAATTGGCGAAGCAGAAATACTGTTCGCACAAATAGAAGATGTAGAAATTCAAAAACAAATAGAAAAATTACAAGCAACCAAAACAGCAAATATGGAAGAGATTTCCGCCTTCGCAAAAACAAGCCCACAAAAACCTATAGCAACATTTGAAGATTTTTCAAAATTAGATTTACGAGTAGGAACAATTGTTGAAGCAGAAAAAAT
>JAYVKR010000085.1:0-7079 GCA_043768185.1 Flavobacterium sp. | reverse complement strand
GTTTTTGTTTCAGATTTTGTACTTTTTTTATTGCATAGCATCGCTACGGAATTAAAAAAATATGAAATATGAGGCAAAAAGATAATTTTGCAACCAATTTAAAAAAGTTTGAACGACTTCTAAAATAAATGTTTTCATTATTGTAATAATTTATATTTTTTAAGTTTAAAAAATAATTTTACTTAGTAATTTCATCATAAAAAAATGTATTTTTGACAAATGAAATTCATCAATAATAAATAATAAAGTGAATTGATTAAACCTTTATAAAGAATGCAGTTTAAACATCCAGAAATTCTATATTTTCTTTTTCTATTAATCATTCCGATTTTAGTGCATCTTTTTCAATTAAGAAAATTTAAAACAGAATATTTTACCAATGTAAAATTTCTTAAAGAACTTGCAGTTCAAACGCGTAAAAGTTCTAAAATAAAAAAATATTTACTGCTTGCAACTCGATTATTATTACTTGCATTTTTAATTTTAGCATTTGCACAACCATTTTTTAAAGCCAAAGACAGTAAAAATGCTACCAACGAATTGTATATTGTTTTAGACAATTCTTTTAGTATGCAAGCCAAAGGTAAAAAAGGCGAATTGTTAAAACGTGCTGTTCAAGATTTACTAGAACATACACCAGAAAACGCCAATTTTTCTTTAATTACTTGTTCAGATAATTATTGGAATACTGATATTAAATCTATTCAAAAAGAACTTCAAAATTTAAAATACAGTGCTTCTTCTTTTCAGTTGGATAATCTTTTGGCAAAAATAAAAGCTCATAAATCGGCTTACAACAAAGACATTGTTGTAATTACAGATGCTGTTGGACTGCAACCCAATCAAGTTAAAAAAAGCAAAGAAGATGAAAATTTATATTTTATAATTCCAAAAGCTGAAAAAACTGATAATATTGCAATTGATAGCGTTTTCATCAACCAAACGCTAGATAATTTTTATGAAATAGGAGTAAAGCTAGATGCTTATGGCGATGATTTTAAAGACATTCCAATTGCTTTATATAACAATAAAAAACTGGTTGCTAAGACTTTAGTGAATTTTGAGTCTAAAAGTAAAACCATAAATTTCACAATTCCAAAACAAGATTTTCACGGTTATGTTTCTATTTTAGAAAACGGATTAGAATATGACAATAACTATTATTTTAGTATTTCTAAACCAGAAAAAAGTAATGTAATTAGTATTGGCGAACCTGAAAAAAGTGGCTTTTTATCAAGAATTTATACCTTAAAAGAATTTAATTATTCTAATTTTTCACTGCAATCGTTAGATTATAATTTGCTCGATAAACAAGATGCAATTGTTTTAAATGAATTAAAAGATATTCCGCAAGCGTTGCAAACAACCTTAAAATCATTTGTAGAAAAAGGTGGAAATGTAATTTTAATTCCTAGTTCAGATTGTACTGTTTCTAACTTAAATTCGTTTCTTGCCAATTTTGGAGCTATACAATTCAAATCATTAGGAAATTCTGAAAAAATGGTAACCAAAATAAATTTTAGTCATCCATTATTTAGTAGTGTTTTCGAGAAAAAAGTAGATAATTTTCAATATCCAAATACCAAAGTATCTTTTGAAATTAGTAATGCTGCGCCAATAGTTTTGGGTTACAGCGATCAAACTGCTTTTTTAAGTGCAATTGAAAATGGAGTTGGAGGAATTTATGTATTTGCAGCAGCGATAAATAAAATAAATAGTAATTTTCAAAACTCGCCAATAATTGTTCCAACGTTTTATAATATGGCACAAAATGCTCAAAAAGCTGGTGTAAATGCAATGATAATTGATGAGAGTAAACCTTTTATTGTTGAAACAAATTTGGGTAAAGATGAAATTGTAAATGTTAAAAACGATTCGGAAAATTTTATTCCTGTGCAACAAATTTTAAATAGCAAAGTAAAATTAACGTTTAGTGACAACCCAAAAGAAGCTGGAAATTTTGGCGTTTTTAACAACAATCAATCCATAGAAAATATTAGTTTTAATTACAATAGAACCGAAAGTAATCTAGAAAACGCTAATTCCAATTCGGTTAGCGATTACAAAGAAATTAGCAATGTTTCTTCAATTTTCGACACTTTGCAAGCCAACAGAAGCGACAATCAAATATGGAAATGGTTTGTTATCTTAGCATTATTATTTCTATTTCTTGAAATTTTAATTCAGAAATTTGTAAAATAATTTTAATACGTTAATTATGAAAATCCTAATCAAAGAAGCTAAAATAATTGACACTAAAAGTTTTTATAATAACAAAATTGTTGATGTAAAAATCAATAACGGTATCATTGAAGAAATTGGAGAAAATCTTTCATTTTCAAACGATTACAAACAAGTTTCATATAAAAATTTACATGTTTCTCAAGGTTGGTTTGACAGTAGTGTATCTTTTGGTGAACCAGGATTTGAAGAAAGAGAAACCATAACAAACGGATTAGATGTTGCTGCTAAAAGTGGTTTTACAGCTATTGCTTTGCAACCTAATTCATTTCCTATAATTGATAATCAATCGCAAATACAATTTGTAAAACAAAAAGCAATTAACACTGCAACAAGTCTTTATCCTATTGGAGCTTTGACAAAAAATAGCGAAGGAAACGATTTAGCAGAATTATTTGATATGAAAAACTCTGGCGCAATTGCTTTTGGAGATTACAATAAAAATACGTCTAATTCTAATTTACTCAAAATTGCTTTGCAATATGTTCAAGATTTTGATGGATTGGTACTATCTTTTTGTCAAGATGAAAAAATAAAAGGTAATGGAGTTGCCAATGAAGGAATTGTTTCTACGCAATTAGGATTAAAAGGAATTCCAAATTTAGCAGAAGAACTAAATGTAGCCAGAAATTTATTTTTGTTAGAATATACAGGTGGAAAATTACATATTCCAACAATTTCTACTTCAAAATCTGTTGATTTAATTAAAGAAGCTAAAGCCAAAGGTTTAAATGTAACGTGTTCTGTGGCAGTTCATAATTTGGTTTTAACCGATGACAAACTAGAACATTTTGATACTAGATTTAAAGTTTCACCACCATTAAGAACAGAAGAAGATAGAAAGTCATTGCTAGCAGGAATTCTTGATAATACGATCGACACGATAACATCAGATCATAATCCTATAGATATTGAACATAAAAAAATGGAATTCGACTTGGCTAAAAATGGGACAATTGGTTTAGAAAGTGCTTTTTCTGCTTTAATGACGGTTTTGCCTTTAGAAAAAATTATTGAAAAATTAACTTCTGGAAAATCAATTTTTAATATTGAAGAATCAGAAATCAAAGTTGGTAATGTTGCCAATATAAGTTTGTTTTCAACTAATGAAGATTGGACTTTTACAAAAGAAAATATACTTTCAAAATCTAAAAACTCTGCTTTTCTTGGTGCAAAAATGAAAGGAAAAGTTATTGGGATTTACAATAATTCAAAATTAATTTTAAACGAATAAAGTAATGAACAAGTTGATTTTTATACTGGTAATTTCTTTGTTTTTTTCTTGTAATCAAGTCAAAGAAACCGCTAAAGCAACCATTAATAAGAGTGGAGAAGTTGTTGGAAAAACAGCAACCGAATTTGTTGAAGGTGTAACAGAAGGTGTTGACAGAACATTAGATTGTAAAATAGATCTTTCTAAAAACTTAATTGATAGTGGATTAAAAACAGGAAAATTTACAATTGAAAATGATGCTGATGGAAATCAAAATAATAAAATGGTAGTTTATTTAATATTTGATAAAGAAATTAATAGAGAACTATATGTAAAAGTTTTAGACAAAAAAGGAGTAGAATCTGGAAGATCTAAAATTAATATTGAAGGCAAAATTGGCGATGCAAAATATTATGATGTAGTTTTTGATAAACGAACTAACATTGAAACTAAAAGTATTTTAAAATTTGAGTAATGGATAAAGAAATTATAAAACAAGGAAAAACCGCTGCAATTATTAGTTACATATTATTTGTTGGACCATTAATTGCGCTTTCTATGAACTCAGAAAATAGAAATCCTTTTGCATCTTTTCACATTCGTCAAGGTTTGGGATTAACGATAACTTTTATTGTTATTGGAGTTTCAATTAGTTATTTCAACAATATTATGATTGCATCTTCTATGTGGATATTTATTTCAGTATTAGCAATGTACGGAATATTTACTGCTGCAAAAGGTGAAACAACATCAATACCAATTCTTGGAAATATATTTCAAAAATTGTTTAAAATAGTTTAATAAAATACCAAAATGACATTACATCACTTAGTTCGTGAACCTAAAATAAAGTTAGAAAAAAATCCGTTATTGTTATTACTTCACGGTTATGGTAGCAATGGAGAAGATTTATTTTCGTTTGCCAATGAACTTCCCAGCGAATATTATGTAATTTCTGCACGTGCGCCATACGATTTATACTTCGACAAGCTCAGCACAGGTTCTGGAAGTTATGCTTGGTATGCCATAAATTTTGACGCTGATGAGAATAAGTTTTCAGATATAAATCAGGCGAAAAATTCAAGAGATTTAATTGCCAATTTCATTGATGAATTAATTGTAAACTATCCAATTGATAAAGAAAATGTAACTTTAATTGGATTTAGTCAAGGTTGTATTTTAAGTTACGCAGTTGGAGTTTCCTATCCAGAAAAAGTTCAACGTGTAGTTGCAATGAGTGGTTATTTTAATGAAGAAATTGCAAAGGAAAACTATACTAAAAATAATTTTGATAAACTAAAAATATTTGCATCACACGGAACTGTAGATCAAGTTGTTCCTGTAGAATGGGCAAGAAAAGCACAACCAACTTTGTCAGCATTAGGAATTGACATTACATATAAAGAATATCCAATTGGTCACGGAATTTCACCTCAGAATTTCTTTGATTTTAAGGAATGGTTGGAGAAGTAGAAAATTTAAATTTATAGATTATGAACATAAATCTAATAAAATCTGAAAACGATTATAATCAAGCATTAAAAAGACTTGAAATAATTTTTGATGCAAAAAAAGGCACAGAACAAGGTGATGAATTAGAACTTTTAGGAATGTTAATTGACCAATATGAAAACGAACATTTTCCTATTGATTTACCAGATCCAATTGAAGCAATAAAATTTAGATTGGAACAATAAAATATTTTTAAAATAGTTAAAACTTTTAATAAACCTTATTCATCTCCATCTTTATCGTTTCCAGTAACTTTATTTCCAACTTCGCCATCGCCAGTATAAAGAATTTTATCTCCTTTTTTAAAGACATAACCTTTGTAGGGAATTAATTGATAATCGTCTTTTATCCATGGTTTTCCTTCTGATTCTCTTTTTAAAATTAGAGATTTCTCACTGGGTAAGAATACTTCTGCAAAGTTTCCATCTTCGCTAAAAAGTACATATAAACTCAATGTAACATCTTCATTATTTGTGTTTTCAACAGGATTTAATTGAATTCCGGTAAACGCTTTTACACATTCTTTATTTACTTTACTCCAAGTATATCCAGCCGAAGCCAAACAACCATTTTCGTCTTTATCTGCGCCAACAATTGTAGAATCTTTGGCAGGTTTTCCGTCATTTTCATCAGTATCAGAAAACGGTTTGTCATCATTACTTCTACAAGAAATCAACGTTAATACTATAAAAATTAAACTGTAAATACTTTTCTTCATCTTATAATTATGCTATTAATATTGTTGTTTTGGATATAAAAAACTGTCTTGCGTTTCAAACGTAAATGTGCCATCATCGTTTACAAAATATTTAATTAAAACATCGCCCCAAAGTTCGCCATTACTATAATCTGCAACAATCCAACGGTGATTTAAAATTTTTATTTTATTAATTATAAATTTTTGATTTCCCATAGTTTCATAACCTGTGTATTTATTTCCATCTTTAGAATCGTTAAATTCTAGCAACGCATCTTTTATTTGTGGCATCAATTTGGTAACATCATATTTTTCAAAATAGTCAATTGCATTATCATTATTTTCTAACGAAAAATAATTAGCATCGAACAATTGATTGGTCATTGAATCTTTTATTTTTTTATTAAAAGCTGCTGTATTTTTATATTTCTTTTGTTCTGCAACCAACGCTTTGCTATAATACATATAGGTAAAAACGTTAAAAAGTGCGGTTAAAATAAAAAGATATAAGAACAATTGTTTCTTCATAATAAGTATTTTAAATAGTAATTTCTAAATTATCGTAAGCTAAAAAAACATTTTTTGGAAGCCATTTTTGAATTTCTTCATGAAATCCCATAACATGACTAATATGTGTAAAATATGTTTTTTCTGGTTGAATCAAAGTTACAAAATCTAGTGCATCTTGCAAACTAAAATGCGAATGATGTTCTTCTTCTCGTAAAGCATTTATTACCAATACTTTTACACCTTTTATTTTTTCTATTTCTTCAGTTTTAATAGATTTTACATCTGTTAAATAACAAAAATCGTTAATTCTAAATCCAAAAACTTGTAAATTTCCGTGTAATGCATCTATCGGAATTATTTTGTTTTTTCCGATATAAAATTCATTATTATTTACTACTTCTATAACTTTTACAGATGGCGCACCAGGATATTTATTTTCGGTTTCAAAAACATAATCAAAGCGTTTTTTTAAATTCGCTATCACTCTTTTGTGTGCATAAACTGGAATTTCACCTTGATTAAAATTAAACGGACGAATATCATCAATTCCTGCTGTATGGTCAGAATGTTCGTGAGTGAATAAAATTGCATCCACTTTTTTACAACCTGAGGTTAGCATTTGTTGTCTAAAATCTGGTCCGCAATCTATTACAAAAGAATTTTCATCATCATAAATCCATACAGAAACTCGTAAACGTTTGTCTTTTATGTCTTTACTATGACAAACAGGATGATTACTCCCAATTACAGGAATGCCTTGAGAAGTTCCAGTTCCAAGAAAATAAACTTGCATTCTGATTAAATTAATGATTATTTATTGCAAAAATAAGATTAAAATCTTTGATTAATAACCTATTTTATTAACTTTGTTAAAAATTGCGAAAACTCAAAAATGGATACTTCAAT
>JAYVKR010000084.1:0-3913 GCA_043768185.1 Flavobacterium sp. | reverse complement strand
AGATGCAGCGTTAGAATTATCTAAAATACTAGACGTTCTAGAGCAAAACCCAACAATGGAACTAGACATTCGCTCGCATACCGATTGCCGTCAAACAGCAGCATATAATGCAGCATTGTCAGACAGAAGAGCCAAATCAACAATGGCATGGTTAATCTCTAAAGGAATTGCCAAGTCAAGATTAACAGCTAAAGGTTACGGAGAATCGCAACTAGTAAATAACTGCGGTTGCGAACCAACTAACGAATCTTCTTGTAGTGAAGAACAACACCAAGCCAACAGAAGATCGGAATTTATTATTACGAAATTGTAATAGTAAATCATTAATAACATATAAAATCCGCCAATTGGCGGATTTTGTTTTTATATGATATAATGAATAACGATTTGTGGATTAAAAAAAAAGCAGTTATTATTCAAAAAAAAAGATGCCCTAAAGCATCTGTAAATTTAAATAATATCGTTTTTAAACTTCCGCACCAACAAGTTTTGATGCACTACGATAAGTGTAAGTATTAAAAATATGTCTTCTCCCAAAACGTCCTGGAGATTCTGCATTGACCATTTTTACATAAATTGGTCTTGGTACTCCAAAATATTCAAATTTACTTCCATCTAAAAAAGTTACATATAAAACAGTATCTTCAAAATGATAATCAGATACATTTGAGTTGGTAATAGTGTTAGTATATTCAACTTTATCTTTTTCTTGAGTTTCAGGAGCAATACTAACTAGAAAATGATAGGCAGTAATAATAGTTTTGCTTTTTTCTTCAGCAGCCAATCTCTCAGCATCATCTTGTAATGTATCAGGATGATTGTCTTTCATGAAATTTCTGTAAGTTGACTTTAATTCTTTTAAAGTTGTTGCTTTCGTACTTTTGTATAAAGCTCTGTATTCAATAATTTTTTTTGTACTCATAATAAATTTAATATATAAACATTTTAAAAATTTAAATAAATTATAATTTACAATTAACCTAAATTTTTAATTTTTTGCAAAGGTAACAATTTATTTTACAAATAGTATTAAGATTTTGTAAAGTAAAAAAGAAACTATGATAGGTTAAGTTTATAAAAAAACAGCATTTTGTAAAAAATTATAAAATTTAATAAAATATACTTGCACATATAGATAAACGTTGTATCTTTGCACTCGAAACATCGCGGGATAGAGCAGTAGGCAGCTCGTCGGGCTCATAACCCGAAGGTCACAGGTTCGAGTCCTGTTCCCGCTACTAATTACAACTCATTACTTTTAAAGTAATGAGTTTTTTGGTTTTATAGCTATATTATTTTCTTTAATCTTCCCAACCACATAATGTTAATCCTAAATCTTTTGCATCACTTATTGATTTTTTAACTATTTGTTGTTTGCAAGCGTTCAATCCTCTACAAGTTTCTTTAAAATGATATTTAGTTGCGCCTTTGCTTTGGCATATATAAACATTTTCTTCAAAGTTTGTAAACGAAGTTATTAGTACGAATAGAATAAAAACATATAGATTTTTCATAGAATTTATTTTACTCCTAAATCATATTCGTTTCCAATTTTATCTGTTCCTTTTAATTTACGATAACTAATCCATTCTACTTTAATCTCTAATTCTTCTTTATTAGTATTTATAATTATTCCTTCGCCATATTTATCTTCTATATTTATGGTTCCATAAACTTCATTTCCATCGCTATCATTTCCTAAAACATCATAATTGTACTGATAATCGCCAGATGTTCCTGTTCGATGTTCGTATTTATAAGTTGTGTCTTTATGAATATTAGTTTGGTCATCAATTGCTATAGTGTGTGTTTCTTGCGGAATAAAATTCTGTGGATTTGAATCTTCATTTTTTTTACAACTTACAATAAGTAGAAGTAGTAGAGATAGTTTAAATGTTTTCATTTTGATTATTTTTTTTCAAAACTAAATCATTTGAAACTTTAAATTTTACGGAAAACCGTAATGAAGTGATTTTTTTATCAATTAATTGTAAATTTTGCTGTAATTGGAATATGATCTGAAATTTCTCTTGCTTCTTTTAATGTTGAAAAATCGTTGTAAAAAGAAACTACGTCTGACTTTAGAATTCTGACTTTTTTAGAATTATACCAAATGTTATCAAATTCTGATGCTAAACAATCATCCAATTCACATTCTTTTTTGAGTGATGTTTTTTGATTTTTAAACACACTTTCGTAATCCATTTTCTTTAACGAATTAAAAACTGTATGCGATTGCGGACAATTAAAATCGCCAACAAAGATTAAATTTAAAGTAGGATATTGATTTGGCAAAAATTTAAAATATTTTATTTCGGTTTCTGGTTGCTTGCTTTTAGTGATGGCATGAAAATTTACAAGCGTAAATAATTTATTGTTTGATGAAAAAGTAGCATAGAAAGGTTCTCTATCTATTTCTAAATTATATTTTTCTTCGAGCCATGGCTTTCCAATAAGTTTTAATTTGGCAGTTTTCCATAAAAAAGCGTAACGTTCTGTTTTGTAAGCACTGCTTGTAGTTGGTTTGCTAACAACATAATCCCATTTAGAACCTTTTCTGTTTAATTCTTCTGATAGTTTAGCAATTGCTTGAGTTCCACCATAACCTGCAACTACTTCTTGAATGGCAATAAGATCATAATTTTTTATTGTATTTGCAATATAAGTTATAGTTGAATCTGATTTAGATTTCCCAAAGTTTTCTAGATTCCATGAAAGTAGTTTTACTTGGGATATTGTAGTTAATGAATAAAATAGAGCGAAATAAATTAAATACTTTTTCACAGAATATTTATTTGTAATATATTGATATGCATTTATTTATATATCGCATATCGCATATTGTGATATGCGATATATATATCTAATTATAAAACTATTTATAATCGTAATATTTATTTTCTTTAGCAACACAAGTTTCACAAAAACGTAATTGCCAAGTTAAAGAAATTTCGTGAATACCTTGAGTATGTCCTAATTGTGAAGTACTTAAATCATACGAATAACCAAAATTAAAATTATTAAAATGTACTGATATGAAAGGATTTACAGAGGTTAAAAAATGACTGTAAGTACTTTTACGTTTAGGATTAATTACTGCTGTTGCTCCAAAACTTAAGTTTTCAAATTTTAAAGCTGTACCTATATCAAGTCTATTAAATTGAGATTGTCTCATGTAATTTGCAGTAACTAATAATTTAGTGTTTTCTGGAAACAGCATTGAAGGTGTGTTTTCAAGTTCAAATGCATATCCACCGTGAATAGATAAAAACAAATCTAAAGGAACATTTTTTTCATTTAAAAAAGAAATATTTGGTCGATTTAGGTGTTTTAGAGAAGCTCCAAACCATCCACTTTCATTATCAATTATAAATCCTGTTGAAAAATCAATAAAATTAATTTTGTTTTTTTGGTTTAAAACTCCTTGATCAATACTACTGTTATTTATCGCTCCAGTAGAAGAATTAATTTGATCTTCTAATAATAAATTTTGAAAATTATAGCTTTTTCTCCCATAACCAACTTCAATTGCTGGCCTAAAACTCCATTCATAATTAATATCAACTTTATATGAATAGGCAAAATTAACTTGTAAATAATTATATTTGGTAAACACCTCTCTCTGATTAAGAAAAGTTAATCCTAATCCTGCTTTCTCACCAACCATTCTATTTAAAAATCCATAATCAGTATCAATAACTCTATTTCCATCTGGCCATTGTCTTCTATGAATAAGTCCTGCTCGCCAGTCAAATTGAAATCCTGTAAAACCAGGATTTAAAGTTTCTGGAATTAAAGAATATTGTGTAAAAACTGGATCTTGTGCTTTACTTTGTAGCGTAAATAAACTTAGTATTATAAATAAAACTATTCTAAATTTAATTTTCATTTTGATTTTATTTTATAAGTACGA
>JAYVKR010000083.1:0-19978 GCA_043768185.1 Flavobacterium sp. | reverse complement strand
TTTAAAAATAGAGATTTCATATTTTTTTTATAAATGAATTGGCGGCAAAGTTAAAGATTATACTGAGCTTAATGTAGTTTAATTAAAATTTAACATCTGTTTTATTTTAATCCTTTTTAAGATGAATTGTTGAACATTTAAGAAATTTAAATGTAGTACTATTTAATAAAGAGAATAAAAAAAAGAGAACCATAAACGATTCTCTTATTGAATTTATTTTCCTGTAAAAACAGCTTTCCTTTTTTCTAAAAAAGCGGTTGTGCCTTCTTTAAAATCTTCTGTCCCAAAGCATTTTCCAAAGTTTTTAATTTCTGTTTTAAAGCCATCAACGCCATCTTTATAATTATCGTTTATTGCTTTTATGGCTTTTCCAATTGCAACTGGAGAATTTCTCAAAATTTTAGTTGCAATACCTTTTGTAAATTCTAAAAGTTGTGCTTGCGGAACAACGTGATTTACTAATCCATAATTTTTTGCGGTTTCGGCATCAATCATTCCAGCTGTCATAATTAATTCCATTGCTCTTCCTTTTCCTATAAGTTGAGGTAAACGTTGTGTGCCACCATAACCAGGAATTACTCCAAGTGATGTTTCTGGCAAACCCATTTTGGCATTATCTGATGCTATTCTAAAATGACAAGACATTGCCAATTCTAATCCGCCACCAAGTGCAAAACCATTTACGGCTGCAATTACTGGGGTTTTTAAATTTTCTACAAAATTAAATAATAATTCTTGTCCTTGTTGCGATAATTGCGCGCCTTCTTCTACAGAAAAATTGGCAAATTCTGAAATATCTGCGCCTGCTACAAATGCTTTTTCGCCTTCGCCAGTAAGAATTATTACTCGTGTTTCAAGGTTTTCGTCTAGTGATTGAAAGGCATCATGAAGTTCTTGAATTGTGGCAACGTTAAGTGCATTTAATTTTGATGGACGATTTATGGTTATTTGTGAGATTCCGTTTTCTGATGTAATTAGTATGTTTTTGTAATTCATATTTTTTATGTATTGATTTTATTTTTAGCCCTGATTGAATGGAATAACAAATTGTTTTTTTTACAATTTTTATGGAATGAAAGCAGGAATTGCAATTATTAAAATGCCCAAGCCATTGTGCTTCTAATTTTAATTTTCAATTATTGGAAGTGAGACAATAAAAGTAGTTCCTTTTCTGTATTCGGTTTCAAATGTAATTGTTCCTTTGTAATTTTCTATTATGTTTTTTATAATTCCTAATCCTAAACCCATTCCGCTGTTTTTTGTGGTAAATTTTGGTTCGAAAATGTGTTCTATATTTTCTTGTTCTATTCCAATTCCGTTATCTTTTACAGTAATTTTTACTTCGTTTTCGTATTTATTTACTGCAACAATTATTAATTTATCATCTTGCTCATTTGGAATGGCTTGAATTGCGTTTTTAACTAAATTGGTAATAATTCTAACCAATTGTGTTCTGTCCATAATGGTGATTATTTCCTCTTCATCGCTTTTAAAATGGATGTATTCTTCGTTAAAAATGTCTAATGAAAACTCTACAACTTCTACAACATTTAGGGTTTCGTTTTGTTGCGCTGGCATGGATGCAAAGTTAGAAAATGCCGATGCTACAGAACTCATTGTGTCTATTTGTTGTATTATTGTTTTGGTATAATCGTCTAGTTTTTGTTTTAAATTTGGATCTTTTGAATCAAACTTTCGTTGAAAACTTTGCACTGTTAATCGCATTGGTGTTAGCGGATTTTTAATTTCGTGCGCTACTTGTTTAGCCATTTCTCGCCAAGCTTGTTCTCTTTCAGATTGCGCCAACATTGTAGCACTTTCTTCCAACTTGTCAACCATTGCATTGTACGCTTTTATTAGCGAATTTATTTCGCGACTATTGGCTTCTATTACAATTTTTTCGTTTTTTTGATTTAAACTTGTTTCGTTTATTTTATCGGATATTGTTTTTAAAGATTGTGTAATGTAGGATGCCAAAAAATACGCTAAAGCAAAGGCAATGATTAGCATAAAAAAGTAAACTTGGCTTAAACGAATAAAGAATTCTTGAATTTCATTTTCATAAAAACTGTCGTCTTCTACATAAGGAAGATTTAAAATTCCGAGTGGTTTAAATTTGTCATCTTTTATTTGGCTAAAGGAAGAACGGTTTTTTACACCATCTATACTTTTTATGTCTACGTATCTTTTTTCTATTGATGATTGCACCAATTTTACAATATATTTTGGAACTGGAGGCGAAATACTATCAACAGAAAAAGAAGCTTTGGATGATTTTAATAATTTTCCTTCAAGCGAGTAAACATTAATTTCAAGATTATGAATGTCTGACAATTCATGAATTTTATCTTTGAAAATATAAGGTAAATTTTTAACATTTAAAGGATAAGTTGTTGTAGAAAGTACGTAATTAATGTGTTCTTTTATGGCGTCTTCTTTGCGTTCTAGTCGTTCTTGATGGTATCTTCTTGCTTCATTTTTAAACTGAATTACAGATATGGAAGCCATTAAAATTGAGGCAATTAATATCAATACAATCATGGATAGGAAAATCCTAATTCGAAGAGAAAGCATTGACATTTTGAAGTTTTTCATTTTTAGTATTCAGTATTCAGTGTTCAGTATTCGGTGTTTAGTATTCGGTGTTTAGTATTTAGTAATCGGTATTCAATGTTGAGTATTCAGTTTTAGTTATCAGTGTTGATTATTTAATAATTAGTTACCAGTTTTTACGCCAAATTTGCCTGGATTTTGTAACATATAATTAATTAACTTTCCAACTTCTTCACTTTCAATTAAAAACTGATTATATGTATTTTGTTGAATATAATTGCAAGCCAAGGCAAATTCAAGCCACGATTGAGTTTCAGAATTTTCTGCATCTGCATCTGTTAACTTACTATGAAAATGTTTTGGATAATCTCTTTTTCTGTAAGATTCTGCAATGTTTGCACAAACACTTCTAGAAGAACGTCTAATTTGATCTGTCAACGAATATTTTTCTTCAGATGGAAAAGATTTACTAATTTCAAATACTTTCATTGCTAAATCAAATCCTTTTCTGTATGCTAATAAATCTTGAAATTTCATATATAATTATTTATTGTATACTACAACTGAATACTGATTACTGATAACTGAACACTATTTTCTTTCTCGTATTCTTTTATAAAATTTAAATCCTAACATAATGATAATTGAAAACAGAAAAATACCAATTACACCATAAATCCAGTTAAAAGCATTTTTTAAAACTACTAAAAAGACTACTGCAAAGAGAATAATTGTTGCGCCTTCGTTCCATAATCTCATAAAATTGGAACTGTATTTAAAAACCTCGTTTTGTAAATCTTTATAAATAAATTGACATTTTATTTGATAAATTATTAATAAGAATACAAATCCTAATTTTACGTGCATCCAAGGCATTTGCAACCAAGCTGGCATTATAATTAACAGCCAAATTGCAAATAAAATTGCTAAAATGGCACTTGGCCAAGTAATAATATACCAAAGTCGGTACGTCATTATTTTATATTGTTTTAAAAGAATTTCTCTTTCTGGCGATGGTTTTTCGCTAGCTTCTATTTGATAAACAAACAAGCGAACAATATAAAACAAACCTGCAAACCAAGTGATTACGAAGATTAAATGTAGTGATTTTATGTAGTTGTAGAGTTCCATTATTTATAAGTTTGGTTTTCCGTAACACGAAATTGTTAGAATTCCATTTTTCCCTGCTGAACCATATAAAGATATACTTTTTTCTATTGAAAGAATATCAATTCTTATAAAGTCACATCTTTTTAAATTCAATCCAACTTTATATTCTTTATCTGAACGAATAATTTGTTGTCCATCTTTTTTATTAATAATTAGAGTTGGAACTTCTCCAATTAAAGTTTTATTACTATTAATATAATCAATTAAAAAATATTTATTTTTTCCTTTATCATTTAGAATGAATCTTTTTTGCGTTTCATTAATTTTAATTGAACCACAACCAAAAAACATTAAATTAATTAGTAAAAATAATGATATTTTTAATAGTTTATTTTCTTTCATTTTTTTAGTTTTTCTCCCAATCTTTAATCCATCCAGCCACAACTCCACACCACTCGTCGCCATCATTCATACAAGGAATTGCCATAAATTCTAAACCACCATGAACTTTAAATTCTTCGTTGGCTTCCATAGCAATTTCTTCCAAAGTTTCTAAACAATCACTAACAAATGCTGGCGTTACAACTGCCAATTTCTTAATTCCTTTTTCGGGCATTTTGTTAACTTCTACATCAGTATAAGGCGTAAGCCATTTATCGCCAGCTAATCTAGATTGGAAAGTTTGGCTGTATTTTCCTTCTGGAATTCCTAAATATTCAACTACCATTTTAGTAGTTTCGTAACACTGATGACTGTAACAAAATTGGTGTGCTACAGATGGCGTACTACAACAAGTTCTGTCTATTTTACAATGCGAATCTGTAATATCACTTTTTCTTATGTGACGTTTTGGAATTCCGTGATACGAAAACAATAAATGATCGTAATCAAAATTTTCTAAATGTTTTTTTATAGAATTACCCAATGCCTTTATGTAACCTTCTTTATTGTAAAAAGCAGGAACGTTAGTAAATTTCATTTTAGGAAAATGCTTTGCTCTTAGTTCTTCTGCCAAAACCACAATTGTAGTTGTAGATGCCATTGCATGTTGAGGATACAAAGGCATTAGCATTACTTCATCAACACCTTTATCATGCAATTCTTGCAAACCTTTTAATATAGTAATTGTTCCATAACGCATTGCCAAAGCCACAGGAATATCTACCAATGATTGCACTTTATGATGCATTTTTTTAGAAATTACAATTAATGGTGAACCTTCATCTGTCCAAATTCTAGCATAAGCCGCAGCCGATTTTTTAGGTCTAGTTTTTAAAATAATACCACGAACTAATAAAGAGCGTAATAAAAATGGAACGTCTATAACATATCTATCCATTAAAAATTCGTCTAAATAGGGTTTTACATCTTTTGGGGTTGGACTTTCTGGTGAACCTAAATTTACTAATAATACTCCTTTCATAAATATAATTTTTTTTTCATTATTGTAATTCCGAAGAATAAGAAATCTCTGTAAAAGTAATTAAACTTGATTTTTAAATTATTTGATTAACACTTTTTTATTGATTGTTTGATATATTAAAAAATAGAAGAAGAAACTAACTTACAATTGATAACATTATTAAATTAATTCCCAAATTATTTTATTGATTATAAATTACATTCAATTTTTTTAGACGGAAGGTTTTTAAAGAAATAATTTGATTTAAATGCCTTTCATCATTCGTTAAAAAATTCAATCAATAAGTTATTTATAGACATTCTCAATGATTTTAATATTGAACCATCAGCTTTTATAATTCTACTTTTATCGATACTTTTAATATGATCGAAGCATAATTCGCCAGCTATATTGTTGTGATTTATTAAGATTCTAAAAGGATAACCTTTGGGTTTTGAAGTAAATGGCACAATTACTATCGTCTTCATATAGGTATTAATACTATTGGGAGAAACTATCAAACAAGGTCTAATTTTAGATATTTCACTACCTTTTGTAGGATTTAAATCTACTAATACAATATCCCATTTTTTATATATCATCAACGCCATCAAGTAATGTTGTGTCAAAATCATTAAAATCGTCTTCATCCTCAATTGCCATAGTCGATAAAATTTTTGCCCATTTTACTCGTGGTGGCAAAGTGTTTTTTACTGGTGTAATAATTAAACTATTATTTTCTAATTTAATAACTACATTTTTGCCTTCAAATGCGGTTAAGAATTCTTTTGGAATTCTTAAACCACTAGAATTTCCAATTTTAATTATCTGTGTTTGATGTGTATTTATCATAATACAAATGTAATTACTTTTGTGATTACTTTTTACTTTTAGTAATAATATTATTTAACAGCCAAATTCATTAAATACTTCTTAGGTGTAGTTGCAAATTTCTTTTTAAATGCCGATATAAAATGACTTCCAGTGCTGTAACCAATTTTTAATCCAACTTCGTTAACATTATACGAACCAGAATCTAATAATTTTCGAGCATAATCCATTTTATAGTCAAATAAAAATCTGTAAACAGTATCGCCATAAATTTGTTTAAAACCCATTTTTAATTTCTTTAAATTCAAGCCAATTTCATCTGACAATTCTTGTAAACTTGGTGGTTCAGACATATTAGCAATAATAATTTCTTTGGCTTTTTTAATTTTTAAAACATTGTCTTCGTCTATTAAAAACGGACATTGCTCTGCATTTGGATCTTCATTTCTATTAAAATACAAACTCAATAATTCATATCCTTTTCCTTTATAATACAAGTTTTTTATAGATGGATTTAAGTTGTAATGAAACATTTGACTCAGAACAATTGCCATTGATGGACTAATATTATCTTCTTTATAATATTTTTTATCATTGTTTTCTTCACTCAAAAACGGAATATAATCAGATTCTGTAGAAAATAAAGAATGAAATTTTTGAATAGAAACAATCACAGAAATTACCCAAGAATTTGGAGCTAATTCTAGATTTAGCGGCAACTCTTTTTGCGGATTATAAAATAAATATGATTTTTCTTCATTCAAATCTAAAGCATAATTTCCTTGATTAAAAACAAATTTAGCTTTGCCTTTCATGCCAAAATGAAATTGTATCAAACCTTGATTTATATGTCGCTCAACACGATACGATTCCTCAGAATCATTCTGAAATCTAATTAAGGTAAAATCATTTTCAATTATTATAACTTCTTGAGAACTCATAGCGATATTTTTATTATCCTGAAATGGTTTCAGTATCTGTTTATTATTTAGAATAGTTCTATATAATAAATTTTAAGATACTTGATTTCATTGCAAATTTAAAATAAATTCTATAGATTTCACTAATTTTAGATAAAAAAACGCATAGCGATATAAATAGTCCTTACAGCGTTACTTTTATAAATAGTATAGTAATAATTTTGCGTCACTTTCTACAAAAAGTATTAAATGGAAAAATATAATAACGCTAAACATACTTCTTTCTATGCACTTGGTTTAAGTTATAAAAAAGCCGATGCTGATATAAGAGGAAAATTTAGTTTAGATTCAAATGCCAAATCAACCTTACTAATTCAAGCTGAAGCTGAAGGAATTGAAGCATTACTAGTAACATCTACTTGCAACAGAACAGAAATTTACGGTTTTGCCAATCATCCATATCAATTAATAAAATTACTTTGCGAAAATAGTAAAGGCACAGTAGAAGAATTTCAAGAAGTTGCTTACATTTATAAAAATCAAGAAGCAATAAACCACATGTTTCGTGTTGGCACTGGTTTAGACAGTCAAATTCTTGGCGATTTTGAAATTATAAGTCAATTAAAAATTGCGTTTACCGAAAGTAAATCTAACGGAATGGTTAATACTTTTCTAGAAAGATTAGTAAATTCTGTTATTCAAGCAAGCAAAAAAATTAAAACCGAAACCGAAATTTCTTCTGGAGCAACATCAGTTTCGTTTGCATCTGTACAATATATTATCAAAAATGTTGAGAACATTTCCAATAAAAATATTTTGCTTTTTGGAACAGGAAAAATAGGAAGAAATACGTGTGAAAATCTTGTAAAACATACCAAACACGAGCATATTACGTTAATTAATAGAACGAAAGATAAAGCTGTAAAACTAGCAAATAAGTTAGATTTAATTGTAAAAGATTATTCAGATTTGCAATTGGAACTTCAAAAAGCCGATGTGGTTGTGGTTGCAACTGGCGCTCAAAACCCAACAATTGATAAAGCCATTTTAAATTTAAAAAAACCTTTATTAATTTTAGATTTATCAATTCCTAAAAACGTTCATGAAAATGTTCAAGAAATAAATGGTGTAACATTAATTCACTTAGATCATCTTTCGCAAATGACAGATGAAACCTTAGAAAACAGAAAACTTCACATACCAAAAGCAGAAGAAATTATAGAAGAAATAAAAGAAGAGTTTACTTCTTGGACAAAAAACCGAAAATTTGCACCAACAATTCATGCTTTAAAAGAAAAATTAAATTCAATTAAAGATGGCGAATTAAATTTTCAACGTAAAAAATTATCCAATTTTAACGAAGAACAAGCCGAATTGATAAGCAATAGAATTATTCAAAAAATTACCAACCATTTTGTAAATCATTTAAAAGATGGCGAATCTATGGATGAAGGAATTGAATGGATAGAAAAAGTGTTTCAACTAGAACAAGAAAAATCCTTTTTTTAAAAGAAAATTCTATATCATAAAGATCATTAGGAAAATTAAGAATTAAAGGCATAAAAACTTAATACAACTTAATAAACTTACTGGTTTAAAAAGAAATAAAATGTCTGAAAAAACAATAAGAATAGGAACAAGAGACAGCGAATTAGCACTTTGGCAAGCACATAATGTTCAAAAACAACTTACCAATTTAGGATATAAAACCCAAATTATTGCCGTAAAATCAACAGGCGATTTAATTCTAGACAAACCACTTTACGAACTCGGAATTACAGGAATTTTTACAAAAACGCTAGATGTTGCTATGATAAATGGTCAAGTTGACATTGCAGTTCACTCAATGAAAGACGTTCCAACCGCATTACCACAAGGAATTGTTCAAGCAGCGGTTTTAGAAAGAGCTAATTTTAATGATATATTAGTTTACAATAATAATCTTGATTTTCTAGAAAATTATGGCACAATCGCAACAGGAAGTCTACGTCGTCAAGCAATGTGGCTCAATAAATATCCCAATCACAAAGTAGTCGATTTGCGCGGAAATGTAAATACAAGAATACAAAAACTACAAGAAAACAATTGGAATGGTGCAATTTTTGCAGCTGCAGGATTAGAAAGAATAAACATAAAACCAGATAATTTTATAAATCTTGATTGGATGATTCCTGCGCCAGCACAAGGCGCAATGGTAATTGTAGCAATGGCAAATGATGAATATTGTAAAGAAGCAGTTGCCCAGTTAAACCATCTAGAAACCGACATTTGTACGTACATTGAACGCCAATTTTTAAAAATTCTTGAAGGTGGATGTACAGCGCCAATTGGAGCTTTAGCAACTTTTAACGAAAAAGATGACACCATACATTTTCAAGGACAACTACTTTCTATTGATGGAAAACAAAAATTAGAAATCGATAAAAAGGTAGCTATTTCTCAATGGAAAAAACTAGGATTTAATTGCGCACAAGAAATTTTAAATAATGGCGGAAGAGAATTGATGAAGAATATTAAATCAGATTTAAAAAATTAGAAGCAAATGGCTTGGGAATTTTCAACAATCCTTTTTCCTGCTTTCATCCCAAAACTTTGCAAAAAAGCAAAGGTTTTTCCTCTCAAACAAATTCACTAAACACCAATTAAAATAAATATATTAGCGAAGTTATTAAAGATAAAATTAAACGAATTACATAAAAATAAAATGAGTCAAAAGACGACTTTAGCAACACAAAATTATAATCATTTATTAGATGAAGTTGCTGGTTTGGTTCAAAGTCATCGTATTAGAGCTGTACAATCTGTGCAAACAATATCCAATCAGTTGTATTGGAACATTGGCGAATTAATAATTAAAAAGCAAGAAGAATTTGGTTGGGGAAATTCAATAATTGAATCATTGAGTAAAGATTTACCCAATTTAATTGGAGAAGGAATAAGTTGGTCTACTCGTAATCTTCAATTTATGAAGCAATTAGTTGTAGAGTATTCAAATGTTAACCAAGTTGATTCATTTTTGCCAAATGTGAAACAACCTGTTTCACATTTAGATAATATTAAAAAACTTATTTTTAATGTAGGTTGGGGTCAAAATATTTTAATATTTCAAAAAGTAAATAATTTAAATGCTAGAATTTTTTATTTAGAACAAACAATCAAAAACAGATACAGTCGATCGGTATTACTGCATCAAATAAAAGCAAATGCTTATGAGAATTATTTGATTAATCCAAGTCAAAATAATTTTAATTCTGCCTTGCCACAACATTTTTTAGAACAAGCAAAAGAAAGTATAAAAAGTGTTTACAGTCTAGATTTTCTAGATATTAATAAACCAGTTTTAGAACGAGATTTAGAAAAGGTAATGGTCGAAAAAATAAAACGATTAATGCTGGAATTAGGTTATGGATTTTGTTTTATAGGCAACCAATATCGCATTTCATTAGCCGATAAAGATTATTATATTGATCTACTTTTTTACCATAGAATATTAAAATGTTTAGTAGCAGTAGAATTAAAAACAGTAGAATTTGAACCAGAATTTGTTGGAAAACTTGATTTTTATTTGCAATTAATTGACAACCAACTAAAGCAAGAAGATGACAAACCTAGTATTGGGATTTTATTAGTTCCAGATAAAAATCATTTAGAAGTAGAATATGCTTTACGAAGTGCAAATAAACCAATTGGAGTTTCAGAATACTTTTTAAGTAAACAATTGCCAAAGGAATTAATTGGAAAATTACCAACTTTAGAACAATTTAAAAGCATCTTAAACAATGAGTAAACAAACCAACATATTATCTACAAAAAAGCTTTTACCAAATCAAAAGCAACTACTATTAGATGCCAATTTCTCAGTAATTGAAGAAGATTTTATAAAAACTAAAATTAAGAATTTTGAATTCTCCTCCTTTGGAGGAGTGTCCGAAGGACGAGGTGGTTTAAAAGTTAACGAAAATCTAATTTTCACAAGTCAAAATGCAGTACAAAGTATACTAAATCATCCAAAATTTGAAGATTTAAAAGATAAAAACGTTTTTTCTGTCGGTATGAAAACCAAAGATTTATTAACAGAAAACGGATTTAATGTTGTTGCTTACACAGGTTATGCATCAGATTTAGCAGAAATAATTTCATTAGTTTATTCCAATGAAACATTTACATTTTTCAGCGGAAATTTACGTAGAGATATTTTACCAGAAACTTTAAAAGAAAACGGAATCATATTCAACGAAATAGAAGTTTACGAAACCAATTTAACATCTAAAAAAATTTCCTCTCCTAACCTCTCCAAAGGAAAGGAAAATGGATTTGATGGAATACTGTTTTTTAGTCCATCAGCAGTAGAAAGTTATTTAAAATCAAATACTATTAAAGAAGAAATGTGTTTTTGCATTGGCGAAACAACAGCAGAAGCATTAGAAAATAAAAAAATAAAAAACATAACAATTGCAGACAAACCGTCAGTAGAAAATGTAATTAATGAAGTTATAGAATATTATAAAAACTAGTTTGCGTTTTTAGTTAAACAACTTTAAACTTTTAAACTTTTAAACTTAAAACAATGATTAAAAACGACCTTTTTTTAAAAGCATTAAACAACGAAATTGTAGATCGTCCACCAGTTTGGATGATGCGTCAAGCAGGAAGATATTTGCCAGAATTCATCGCTTTGCGAGACAAATATGATTTTTTTACAAGATGTCAAACACCAGAATTAGCTGCCGAAATTACAGTGCAACCCATTCGTAGAATTGCTCCAGATGCGGCAATATTATTTTCAGATATTCTGGTTGTGCCACAAGCAATGGGAATTGAAGTTTTGATGAAAGAAAATATTGGACCGTTTTTACCAAATCCAATAAGAACCACACAAGATGTTGAAAGAGTAATAGTTCCAGATGTTCACGAAACTTTAGGTTATGTTTTTGACGCTATCAAGTTAACAAAACAAATGTTGAATGATGAAGTTCCGCTTATTGGTTTTGCAGGTTCGCCTTGGACAATTTTTTGTTATGCTGTAGAAGGAAAAGGATCTAAAAGTTTTGATACAGCCAAAGGATTTTGTTTTTCAAATCCAATTGCAGCACATTCATTATTGCAAAAAATTACTGACACTACTATTTTATACTTAAAAGAAAAAGTTAAAGCAGGTTGCAACGCCATTCAAGTTTTCGATTCTTGGGGCGGAATGTTATCGCCAGTAGATTATCAAGAATTTTCTTGGAACTATATCAACCAAATTGTTGAAGCATTAGCTGAAGATACTAAGGTAATTGTTTTTGGAAAAGGATGTTGGTTTGCTTTAAATGATATGGCAAAAAGTAAAGTATCGGCACTCGGTGTAGATTGGACTTGTTCGCCAAGAAATGCAAGATATTTATCTGGTGGGAAAATTACTTTGCAAGGGAATTTTGATCCATCAAGATTATTATCTCCAATTCCAACCATTAAAAAAATGGTTCACGAAATGATAAACGAATTTGGAAAAGACAGTTACATTGTAAATCTTGGTCACGGAATTTTACCAAATATTCCTGTAGATCACGCAAAGGCATTTATTGATGCGGTTAAGGAGTATAAACAATAATGAATTTAGAAAATTTCATTATAAATCCATTAATCCCAATAGATGCCAATCAGTTGCATCAATTTATGATTGACAATTATGAAAGATTAAAAAAGTTTTTTCCAGTTACACTTTCCAGTAATGCAACACTTGAAAAAACAATAGAATACATTGCAATTAAAAATAAAGAAATAGAAGAAAAAACCAATTTCACTTTTGCTATACGAGATAAAAACAACCAACAAATTGCAGGTTTAATCATTATTAAAAAAATTGATTGGGATAAAAAACAAGGAGAATTTGCATATTGCATTGGTTCTCAATTTGAAGGAAAAGGATTGACATCATTTGCAGTAAAAGAAATGACAAATTTTGCTTTTAAGGATTTGGAATTGAAAACACTTCAAATTATTTCACATAAATCTAATTTATGAAGTATTAAAGTAGCAGAAAATAATGGTTTTGTTTGGCAAAGAACATTACTAAACGAATTTACTCCAACAAATGAAATGCCATTAGACATGGAGTTATTTGAATTGACAATAAAAGATAATTTTAATTAAAATTTAAAATAGTTATGGGTTTAAAAACAGTGTTAAGCATAAAACGTTTATTAAAATTCAAAATTTCTCCAATCTTAGATTTAAAATTTTTAGTTTTTTTCTTATTTGTTACTGGAAATTTATTTAGTCAAATTACATTAAATGATAGTTTAAAAATTGAAAAAATAATAAAAAAAGGAAATAATAAAAAAAGGAAATGGCAAACTATAACTGTTAGCGAAGCGAATGAAGTTATCTTTATAAATGATTTTATAAATAAAACTTCAACTCAACCACTACAACGAGATAGACTTTATAAAATAAATGATAGAAAAACAATTGGAGGACGATATAAACAAGCAGATAAATCTGTTTTATCTGAGGTTATAAATATTTTAAACAGTAATGATTATGATTCAATTGAGGAACTTTTAGATCAATTGGAACAAAAATATGATGATACCATATTACCTTATAAATTAAATGATGTTGTAAAAAACAAATTATTCGATTTAATAAATATACCTGAACTAGAATCTTCAATTATTTATTTTTTGGTTAATCAAGAAATTGAAGACAGAAGTAAATTATTTGAAAAAAGATTGTTGACTGGTAAATCAACACAAGAAGAATTATTAATTGAAAAACTTTGTTTAGAGAAAGAAATTAGCGACACTATTGTAAATTTTTTATGTGAAAATATCAGAAAAAATAAATTAGAAATTGATACCATATCAATTATTTTTGAAATTTATAATAAAAGTTCTTTTATTGGTAAAAAGAAATTCACAAGCACTTTATATGATTATTTAGAGAAAAATCCATTAATTCTTAATGATTTTAAGAGTTTAGAAATTAATAATGAGGATATTCAAGATACCACAAATCAAGAATCCGATTCATTAGTTGTAGATACTTTAGTATCAAAAAATAATAGAAACCATATTGATATAGATAGATTTTTAAAAATATATATAATATTCGAAATACTTAGGAATGGAGATGAGAGAAACATTATTTTTATAGAAAAAATAAAAGTTTTACTATCAAAAAAAGAGATTTCAGAAAGTCAAAAGGTTGAATTAGAAAATTTAATAGAATTTATTGAATTTCCTTTTAAAGATATAAAAGACAAAAAACAGATATTAATAAATAAAATTAAGAGAAAAGATTCCTTTTATTATTATGAAAAAATCTTTTCAGACAATGATTTAAAGTTCGATTTAGAATTACAAATTGCGATACTAGAAAATGGAGAAAAATTAGAGGTTTTTCAAAATGAGAACATGATTAAAGAAATAAAATCTAAATTTTCTTTTTTAGAAACCAAAGTATTTTTAGAATTAATAGAAAAAAATATAAAATCAAATGAAATAAAAAGTAAGTTTTTAATTGATAATTATTCTTTAGACTTAAAAATAAAATGGCTTTCTGATAATGGTTTTAAAACAATAGAGAATACAAATCAACAAAAAATTGATTTTTTAAAAAGTATACGTGAAGATAATAGAGATAATATTTTTTCAGCTTTATCGATAAATAGAATTGGATTAGATTTATATCCAGAACATATATTTTTAACTGAAAATTATAATTTATTAATTGAAAAATTTATTGCACTAAGTGATGGTAAAATAAAAAATGTCAAATCTTGTATTCAATATGTATTTGACGATCATTTTCAAAAATTGAGTCCAAGAGTTTTTTTAAGTTATAAAAATAAATGTTACATAATAATTCCTGAGCAATATAGTGAATTTTGTTATTTGCAACAATTGAGAATTGTACTAGATTTGATAACTAAAGAATCTGGCATTAAAGAAAAATACTTCTTTTTCGACAAAAATTTGAACAATGAATCATTTGGCGAATATTGTATTTTTGGGCAAAAAGATTTAATTGAAAAAATAGCAAAAAATTATAATATTAACATAAGTATTGATCCATACAAATATGAAGAATTTAAATAATAATTAAAAATAAATTCTATTTTAAACTGGTTACAAATTGTCAACAGTTCAAATAATCAAGTTGGTTACAATTTGTAACCAACGGAAATCATATAAACGGAATAAATGAAAAATAAATTCTACAATTACATACAAAACCTTCAAGACCAAATCGTTGCCGGTTTAGAAGCTGTCGAAGGAAAAGCCAAATTTCGTGAAGATATTTGGGAACGACCAGAAGGTGGTGGCGGAAAAACACGAGTTATAGAAAATGGTGAAGTAATTGAAAAAGGTGGCGTAAACATTTCAGCAGTTCACGGTAAACTTCCAGAAGCAATGCAACAAATGTTTAATGTAAGTGAAGCCGATTTTTTTGCTTGCGGATTAAGCTTAGTAATTCATCCAAAAAATCCAATGGCACCAACAGTTCACGCAAATTGGCGTTATTTTGAAATGTATAACGATAAAGGTGAAATTATAAATCAGTGGTTTGGTGGCGGACAAGATTTAACACCATATTATTTATTTAAAGAAGATGCCATTCACTTTCATAAAACTTGTAAAAATGCTTGCGACAAACACAATCCAGAATTTTATCCAAAATATAAAAAACAATGCGATGATTATTTTTGGAATGCGCATAGAAACGAAGCACGCGGAATTGGCGGATTATTTTTTGACTATTGCAAAGAAACCAATGAAATGTCTATGGAAAATTGGTTTAATTTTGTGTCCGAAATAGGAAACAGTTTTATAAATGCGTATGTTCCAATATTAGAAAAAAGAAAAAATTTATCTTATTCTGAAGCACAACGAACTTGGCAAGAAATTCGTCGTGGTCGTTATGTAGAATTTAATTTGGTTCATGACAAAGGAACACTTTTCGGACTAAAAACCAATGGAAGAATAGAAAGTATTTTGATGAGTTTACCACCAAATGTGCAATGGGTTTATGATCATCATCCTGAAACTGGAAGTGAAGAAGAAAAATTAATTAAAGTATTAAAAAAACCAATTAATTGGATATAATTAAACCATTAAGGTATTAAGAAAAATTAAGCCAAACTCTTAATGAACCTTAATACCTAAATGGTTCAAAAAATTATACAATATTTAGTAAATAATTAAACCATCAAGTTCCGATAGCTATCGGGATAAGAAAAATTAAGTAAACCCTTAATGAACCTTACTACCTTAATGGTTCAGAAAATAAAAAATTAACTTCGCTTTGCGCCTTTGCGGCTTTGCGAGAAAAACAAAAAAGTATGTTCCCATTACAAAGAGGCAGAAGATTACGAGTAAACGAATCAATACGAAGTTTAGTTCGCGAAACTACATTAAGTCCAAGCGATTTTATGTTCCCAATGTTCATTGCAGAAGGACAAAACTTCCAAGTAGAAATTCCATCAATGCCAGGAATTTTTCGTCGATCAATAGATTTAACAGTACTTGAAGTCAAAGAACTTTTCAATTTAGGAATTCGAGCCGTAAACATCTACGTAAAAGTTGATGAAACTCTTAAAGACAACACAGGAAAAGAAGCTTGGAATCCAAACGGATTAATGCAACAAGCCATAAAAGCAATCAAAACCGCTTGTCCAGAAATGATTGTAATGCCAGATGTAGCTTTAGATCCATACTCAATTTACGGTCACGACGGAATTATAGAAAACGGAGATATTGCCAACGATGCAACCAACGAAGCACTAGTAAAAATGGCAATTTCTCACGCTCAAGCTGGGGCCGATTTTGTTGCGCCAAGCGACATGATGGACGGTAGAGTTTTGCGTTTACGTCAAGGTTTAGACGCAGCAGGTTTTCAAAATGTGGGAATTATGAGCTATTCTGCCAAGTATGCTTCAGCATTTTATGGACCATTTCGTGATGCTTTAGATTCTGCGCCAAAAAACAATACGTCTAATGCTGAGCTTTTCGAAGCACCAAAAGATAAAAAAACCTATCAAATGGATTATGCCAATCGCATCGAAGCCATAAAAGAAGCACTTATGGATGTAGAAGAAGGCGCCGATATGGTCATGGTAAAACCCGGAATTGCGTATCTTGACATAGTTCGTGAGGTAAAAAACGCCGTAAATGTTCCAGTAACCGTATTTCACGTTTCTGGCGAATATGCCATGGTAAAAGCAGCAGCAGAAAGAGGTTGGCTAGATCACGACAAAATTATGATGGAACAATTAATGTGTATAAAACGCGCTGGAGCAAGTTTAATTTCGACTTATTTTGCTAAAGAAGCGGCAATTTTATTAAATAAATGTTAGTTTTATAAAAAAATACTATGTCAGAAGCAACACAATTGAGAATTGAAGAAAATATAGAAGTAAAAGAAAATAAAAATTCTTCAACTTTAAAAGAGCATTTAAAAGACACCATTACAGACGAATTAATTATAGGCCTTTGCGGACCTATTGGAACAGACATTAATTATATTTCTAAATGTTTAAAAGAAATTTTGGAAGATTCTTTTGATTATGTATGTATAGATATCAAATTAAGTGATTTTATAAAAAAGAAATACGAAATACAAGAATCAGGAAAAACTTTTGATTATTATGATAATTTAATAGAAAAAGGAAATATATTAAGAAAGGAGCATGGTAATGATATACTATCAAAAATAGCAATTCATCAGATAACTAAAAATCGACAGAAAAATTCTGACTCTCCAGAAGATTTGGTTAAATCTAAAAGAGTTTGCTATATAGTTAACTCAATTAAAAATTATGAAGAATATAAAATACTTAAATTAGTTTATCAAAATATATTTTATTTTATAGGTGTTTTTTCTCCTTTAGATATAAGAAGGAAAAATTTAAAAGATAAGGGAATCAATAATGCAGATATTGAGAGATTGGTTGAAATTGATTCAGAACAAAGTTTTTCACATGGTCAAAAAGTTACAAAAACTTTTACTGCTTCAGATTATTTTTTAAGAGTCGAAGATAGTCATGAACAATTAGTTAAAACTAAAATTGAGAGATTTTTAGATTTAATTTTTGGAACTAATATTATTACGCCAAATTATCATGAAACTGCAATGTATTTAGCTTCATCATCTTCAGCAAATTCCGCATGTTTATCTCGTCAAGTTGGAGCTTCTATCACTAATAGTAAAGGTGACGTTATTTCAGTTGGATGGAATGATGTTCCAAAATTTGGAGGGAATCTTTACAATTCTTCTGATGATTTATCTAACGATCATAGATGTATAAATAAAAAAGGCGGTAAATGTTTCAATGATGAGGAGAAAGATTTTTTAACGAATGTTATTGTTGAGGAACTCATTTCTAGTGAAATTGTGGCAATTGACAAAAAAGAAGAGTTGTTTAAAAAGTTAAGGGATGATTCAAGAATAAAAGATTTAATAGAATTTTCAAGAGCTGTTCACGCAGAAATGCATGCTATAATAAATGCTACTCAAAAATCTGGTTCTGAAATAGTAGGTGGGCGATTATATTGTACAACTTATCCATGTCATAATTGCGCAAGACACATTGTGGCTTCTGGTATAACTGAAATTTATTACATTGAACCTTACAAAAAAAGTCTAGCTTTAAAACTCCATGATGATTCAATAACCGAAAATGAAAATGAAAAAGATAGAGTTAAAATATTAATGTATGATGGAGTTTCTCCTACTAGATATATAGATTTATTTAAGATGTCTGATACGGATTCTAGAAAAAAAAATGGCAGTAAATTATTAATAAAAAAGAAAGAAGCATCTCCAAGAAAAAGTATTTCTTTAGATGCAATTCCATATTTAGAACAAAAAGCTACCGAAGAATTAAAAAAGATTACTACTTTTGAAAATGTAATTTAATAAATTATGAAAAAAACTTCAATTACAACAACAGTACCACAATTAAAATTTGAATTTAAAGAAGTAAGAAAACAAGAACCTATAAAAGAAATTAAGGTTATTTCACTTTCAAAAATTCAAAGTAATGAACTAAATGCGAAAATTTTAAATCGCAAAAGACCAAATTTTTAACATTAAATCCATTAAACCAACAATTAAATGTTGGTTTTTTAATATATTATGAAATATTCTTTTTTCATTGTAATATTACTACTATTTTCTTGTAAAAAAGAAACCATAAAAACAGAAAATTCTGTTCCAGAAATAGCATCATTAAAAAAAGGCGAAACATTATTTGAAGAAAATAATTGTGTAGCTTGCCATCAACCCAACAGCAAAGTTGTAGGACCAAGTATAGAACAAATGGCAACAATTTATAAAAAAGAAAACGCCAGTTTAGTAAATTTTCTAAAAGCCGAAGCCGAACCAATTGTAGATCCAACACAATACGAAACAATGAAAATAAATTTAGAAATTACCAAAGTAATGACGGATGAAGAACTAAAATCATTGGAAATTTACATTCAAAGTTTCGCTAAATAATTTCTTCCAGTAACTTGTCATTCTGACGCAGGAAGAATCTCACCAAACAATTTTCAATAAAGTTTTAAATTAAAAGATCTAAATCTTTCCGCTTTACAATAAAATCTTTTTAAAATGCAAACCTGCTTCATCAATTCGCCACTAGGAATAACAAAAATCGTTGGCGATGAAAACGGAATTTCTGTAATTTCCATCCTAGAAGAAGGAGAAACTTCTACAACAATTCCAATCCAATTAAAAGAAGCAGTTTCACAATTACAAGACTATTTTGAAGGAAACAGAACCAATTTCACATTTAAACTAAACCCAAAAGGAACCGATTTTCAACAACGAGTTTGGCAAGAATTACTAAACATTCCATTCTCTAAAACACTTTCCTATTTAGAATTATCTAAAAAACTTGGCGATGTAAAAGCCATTCGAGCAGTAGCATCAGCCAACGGAAAAAACCCACTTTGGATAGTAATTCCGTGTCACAGAGTTATAGGAAAAGATGGTTCACTTACAGGTTATGCTGGTGGTTTGTGGCGAAAAAAATGGCTTCTAGAACATGAAAGTCCAACCAATCAACAAAGTTTGTTTTAAAATTTCAAAGTAAAAATACTAAATACCAATTTTATTTCTAAATTCGTGAAATACTAATTATGATTTTACATTCGTGTAAATTCGTGCAATT
>JAYVKR010000082.1:0-12692 GCA_043768185.1 Flavobacterium sp. | reverse complement strand
AAAAAGAACGGATTGACTAAAGACAGTGGTTATCCAATGCTTTTTTTCTTTTTGTTTTTGCTTTTTTCACCAACTATTTGGAATAATTTTACTTTAATTGCTGCCAATTTTTTTGTGCTTTTAGCATTGCGAAGATTGGTTTCTTTACAAACATTAAAAGCTCCAAAAGAAAAAATATTTGATGCTTCTTTATGGATTTTTGTCGCAAGTTTATTTCAATTTTGGTGTATTTTGTTCCTAATTGTAGTTTATGCATCTATAATTTTTCATGTTTCTCGCGATTATAGAAATTGGTTAATTCCTTTTGTTGCACTTTTTACAACTGCAGTTATTTTTGTTTTTTATGGTTTATTGATAGATAAATCGGCAATTGCATTTTATTTAAACAACATCACTACGAATTTTCAGTTGGATTATTTTACCAATACGTATCAAAATTTAGCTTTGTCTATGTTTGCAGTTTTTGCAGTATTTTTTGTTGTTCCAATGCTAATTTCATTAACTAACAGACCTTTAAATTTACAAGCTTCGTATAAAAAATTACTGTTTACTTTTTTCATAGGATTAGTAATTTTCTTTATTTCTAATAATAAAAGTAATGATTTGTTGCTGTTTACTTTCTTTCCTATGGCGGTTTTTGCAACTAATACTGTAGAATTTTCTCAAAACAAATTGCAACAAGAAATTATTTTGGCTTTTTCAATTTTACTTGGATTTCTAGCTTTGTTTTTACAATTATAATTTATTACCGTAAGCTAAATCTCCAGCATCACCAAGACCAGGAACAATGTAATTTTTCTCGTTTAATTTTTCATCAAGCGCAGCAACCCAAAGATGACAATTGCTAGGAAGATTTTTTTCTAAAAATGCAATTCCTTCTGGCGCAGCAATAACTACTGCAATATGAATTTCTTTAGGTGTTTCTTCGGTCATAAGTTTATTAAAAACAGCCACAATTGATTGACCAGTTGCTAACATTGGGTCAATAAGAATTAGATTTTTATTTTCAAATGATGGCGCAGCTTGATATTCTACAAGTATTTCAAATTCGTCATCATTATTTTTATGATGTCTGTAAGCAGAAACAAATCCGTTTTCTGCATTGTCAAAAATATTTAAAAAACCAGTATGTAATGCCAATCCAGCGCGAAGAATAGAACAAAGAACTACATTATCTGCAATAGTTGTGGTTTTTTTTAATGCAATTGGCGTTTGAACTTCAATAGCTTTGTATTCTAAAGTTTTACTTAATTCGTATGCCATAATTTCGCCAATTCTTTCAATGTTTTTGCGAAAACGCATACTGTCTTTTTGTATGGAAACACCACGAATTTGTGCCAAAAAATGATTTAGAATACTGTTATTTTCTGATATATAATGAATTTGCATTTTATTTTTTTTACCAATTTATTACTTGTGGAAGTTTATTTTTTATTAAATTAAAGTCAGATAAAAACTCAACTTCTACAAGCTTATTTTTTTCTTTTAATGAATATGTTTTAATTATTAATCTCTTAATTTTAGAGTCGTAAAAAAAAGATTGATTATTAATTGTAATAGAATTTGTTAACTTAAATCCACCATTTAAATGTTTTGATAATTCGTGAAAATAGTCATTTCCAATGCCTAAATTTTTATTAATTATAGAAATTCTTTTTGCTAAATTTTGACCATTATACAGAATTTTGATGGTGTCTAATGTTTTATTTGCCAGTTTAACTTCTTCTCTATAACCATCAATAATTTTTGGATTCACATTCGTTGCTACTAATCTAGTATCAATATTTTTTTTACTTTCATCCAATTGACAAAATCCAAAATTGAAAGGAAACATTAAAATTAATACTAATAATTTCATATAAAATAAATTTGTTTTCGTAACCAAAAGTATAAAAACTATCTTTGCAAATAAAATTTATCATTATGTTTTCAAAATTTGCCTATTCTATATTCGAACAAAGTATAACCGATTATCACGTTTACGACAATGTAAACCAGCCAATTAACAATCCGTATCCGAAAGAAAAAATAGAACATTTATTGTATTTTAAAAATTGGATTGACACAGTTCAATGGCATTATGAAGATATTATTCGTGATCCAAATATTGATCCTGTTGCGGCATTGACTTTGAAAAGAAAAATTGATGCTTCTAATCAAGAACGTACTGATATGGTAGAATATATTGATAGTTATTTATTGCAAAAATATTCGGCTGTTGAAGTTAAATCGACTGCTAAAATTAATTCAGAATCTCCAGCTTGGACCTTAGATAGATTATCTATTTTGGCTTTAAAAATTTATCATATGAACGAAGAAGCAACTAGAACAGAAGCTTCGCAAGAACATAGAGATAAATGTCAAGAAAAATTAAATGTACTTTTAGAACAAAGAACAGATTTATCTACTGCAATTGACGATTTATTGACTGATATTGAAAATGGTGATAAATTCATGAAAGTGTACAAGCAAATGAAAATGTATAATGATGATGAGTTGAATCCTGTTTTGTATCAGAATAAGAAGTAATAAAAAAATAAAATTTTAACCATTAAGGTATTAAGAAAAATTAAGACAAAGCTTAATGAAACTTAATACCTTAATGGTTTTAAAAAAAATAAATATTGTCAAAAAAACCACAACATATCGCCATAATTAGACTTTCTGCAATGGGCGATGTTGCTATGACAGTTCCAGTTATTAGAGCATTTGTAAGTCAAAATCCAAATGTGAAAATTACAATGGTTTCAAGACCATTTTTCAAACCATTTTTTGACGGAATCGATAATGTGATTTTTTTTGGCGTTGATTTAGAAAACCGTCATAAAGATTTTTTAGGATTACTAAGATTATTTTCAGATTTAAAGCAGTTAAATATTGATGCTATTGTCGATTTACATAATGTTTTACGTTCTAAAGTAATCAGATCATTATTTGCCTTGAGCGGAAAAAAAGTAGTTTTTACTGATAAAGCAAGAGCTGAGAAAAAAGCATTAACTAGAGCCAAAAATAAAATTTTTAAACCATTAAAATCAATGGTTGATAGACATGTTGAAACTTTCAATAAACTTGGATTTTCTATCGATTTAGATAATCCAAATTTTTCTGAAAAAGCAATTTTATTAGAAGAAATTTTAACCATTACTGGTGATAAACAAATTTTTTGTTGGATAGGAATTGCACCATTTGCTCAATATGAAAGCAAAGTGTATCCAAAAGATTTGATGCAAAAAGTGATTGATGAATTGGCTTTGAATAACAGTAATAAAATCTTTCTTTTTGGTGGTGGAACTAATGAAATTCAAATATTAAATTCGTTTTCTAAGTATAAAAATAATGTAATTGTTATAGCCGGAAAACTAAATTTAGAACAAGAGTTACAGCTTATTTCTAACTTAGACGTAATGCTTTCTATGGATTCTGGAAATGCTCATATTGCTGCAATGTTGGGAATAAAAACTATTACAATTTGGGGTTCAACACATCCTTTTGCTGGATTTTCGCCGTTTAATCAACCTTTAGAAAATTGCTTGGTTTCTAACAGAGAAAAATATCCTTTACTACCAACTTCGGTTTATGGAAATAAAAAAGTTGCTGGTTATGAAGATGTTATGAGAAGTGTTTCTGTGGAAAGTGTTTTGGAAAAAATTGATTTAGTTTTAAACCATTAAGGAATTAAGGTTCATTAAGTTTTGCCTTAACTTTTCTTAATTCCTTAATGGTTTAAAATTTTCATAAATAAATCTGATTATCCTTGCAATGACCAAGAATATAACGTCTTAAATTAGAAATTGTTTCTTGATAATTTGGTGCATCATACCCAAATCGTTCGTGTTCTTTTTGTTCTTTTTCAATTGCATTACAACCTTTTATGACTTCTTTAATCATATCTAGCATAATTAATTCTTTGTTTTTATTTTTATCAAACTTAAAATCTACAATTTCATCTTGCAGTTTTTCGCAATACTCAATAAGTTGTTCCACTTCTGGTTCGTCTAGAAGATCTTGCTTGTCTTTAAATAATTGTCTGATGTTTTTCATAGTTCAATAGCAATTTCAACTTCAAAAATCAATTTCAACTTCAAAAATCAATTTCAACTTCAAAAATCAATTTCAACTTCAAAAATCAATTTCAACTTCAAAAATCAACTTCAAAAAAATCAAAAATCGTTAATTATCAATTTTCAATCAAAAAAAATCCTTCGACTGTACTTCGTCTTCGCTCAGCATAAACTTCTCAGGAAGACAGAATTAATTTCAATTTCAAAAATCAATTTCAAAAATCAATTTCAAAAAATCTGAAATCTAAATTCGTTAATCAACAATCTTCAATCAAAAAAAACCTTTTTCCGTATTAAATAATACAAAATCTTAAACCCAAAACCTTAAACCCGAAACCAATTAAACATCATCATAATCAACATAAACTGTTGCAGATGTTGGATGTGCTTGACAAGTTAAAATTAATCCTTCGGCAATTTCACTATCGGTTAAAATAGAATTTTTTCGCATTTCGGCAGTTCCAGATGTTATTCTGGCTAAACAACTGCTGCAAATTCCGCCTTGGCAAGAATATGGTGCGTCAATGCCTTGTTTTAATGCAGCTTCTAGAATAGTTTGTTTTTGACTCATTTCAAATATGGCTTCATCGCCATCAACTAAAACTGTAATTTTTGTATGACCATCATGCGAACTTGCTTCCTTATTTTCAACTTTTGATGTAGAAAAAAGTTCGAATTTTATATTTTTATCGGCAACATTATGTTCTTTTAAAACATTTGAAACCAAATTAATCATTTCTTCTGGACCACATAAATAAAATTTATCAAATTCTTTTTCTTTATGTTTATTGTTTAAAACAAAATTTACAGTAGCTTTTTCAATTCGTCCAAAAAGTTCGTTATCAAGTTTGGCTTGGCTGTAAACATAATGAACAAAAAAGCGTCCAACATATTTTAGTTGTAAGTCGTGCAATTGACTGTGAAACATAGTATCACTTGGCGTTTTATTTCCGTAAACCAATATAAAACTACTGTTTGGTTCGTTTTCTAAAACTGATTGAAGTATTGATAAAACTGGCGTAATTCCACTTCCAGCAGCGAAAGCCGCATAGTTTTTTTGCTTATCTGAATTGGGTTCAAATGTAAAATTTCCTTCTGGTTGAGCAACTTCTATAATATCGCCAATTTTTAAATTATCATTGGCAAACTTTGAGAAAGTTCCGTTTTTTACCGATTTTATTGCAATTCGCAATTCTTCACTGTTTGGCGACGAACAAATAGAATAAGCACGACGAATTTCACTTCCGTCAAGAGTTAATTTTAAATTAATATACTGACCAGCAATGAATTGGTATGATAATTTTAATTCTGCTGGAATATTAAAAACTACAGAAACTGCATTTTCAGTTTCGCGTTTTACTTCTTTTACTTGTAATTTATAAAATGATGACATTATCTTTTTTTACAAAAGTATGGAATTAGGATTTATTTATTTTTAATTTTACTAGAAAGCTTGTAACAAATGTCTATTTTTATCATCTTATTACAAAATAAAATACTACAATATGTTTAAACATTTTATAAAACTCGAGTGGAAATCGTTTTTGCGTTCAGCATCGTTTGGAACGAGTTTAGCAATGAAAATCTTAATGGGATTTTTTGCAGTTTATTTTATGATACTATTTGTTGGAGCAGGAATTGGTGCATTTTATATTATTAAGGATAAAGTACAACTTGAACCACTTGCTGTAGTTAATAAATTTATGATTTATTACTTGGTTTTAGATTTATTGATAAGGTATTTTCTTCAAAAAATGCCTGTTTTAAACATAAAACCCTTACTTACTTTACCTATTAAAAGAAATACAATTGTACATTTTACATTAGGAAAAACTGCTTTATCATTTTTTAATTGGGTTCACGCTTTTTTCTTTATTCCTTTTTCAATAGTCTTATTAATAAATGGTTACAATGTTTTAAATGTAATTTTATGGCATTTAGGAATTGTAGCATTAATTTATTTAAATAATTTTATAAATGTTATAATCAATAATAAAGACAATGTTTTTTATTCGGTTTTGGTTGTAGTTTTAGCATTAGGATTGGCTCAGTATTTTAATTTATTTGACATTACAAATTATACACAACCTTTTTTTCAAGGAATGTATGCTACTTTTTATGTATTTATAATTCCAATAATTTTGGTAATTGCAACCTATTATTTTGCCTTTAATTATTTTAAAAGTAATTTAAATTTAGATGAAGGTTTGGCATCTAAAACAGATATAGCTACTACTGAAAATTACACTTGGTTAAATCAATTTGGAACTTTGGGAACATTTTTAAAAAATGATATTAGATTACTAAGAAGAAATAAAAGATCTAAAACTACTTTAATAATGAGTTTTATTTTTATTTTTTATGGATTGTTATTTTTTACTAGTTCAGTAGAAGCTTATAAAAGTCCGATGATGCAAGTTTTTGCAGGAATATTTGTTTCTGGCGGATTTCTTTTCACCTTTGGACAATTTGTGCCAAGTTGGGACAGCGCATATTATCAATTAATGATGAGTCAAAACATTCAATATAAAGAATACATAAGTTCTAAATGGTGGTTAATGGTTATTGGAACAATTATTTCAACAATTTTGGCTTCTTTTTATTTGTATTTTGGAGTTCATACTTATTTACTAATTGTTGTTGGAGCCATTTTTAATATTGGTGTAAATTCACATTTAGTTATGCTTGGTGGCGCTTTTGTAAAAACTCCAATTGATCTTACAACAGGAAAAGGAGCATTTGGCGATAAGCAAGCTTTTAATATTCAAACGATGTTAATTGCAATTCCGAAATTGCTTTTACCGATGGCAATTTATGCTTTAGGATATTATGTTTTTTCTCCAAATATTGGATTATTATTCGTTGCATTAGCAGGAATTTTAGGATTTGGCTTTAGAAATTATGTTTTTAATCAAATAGAAAAAATTTACAAAAGAGAAAAATACGCAACCATCGCAGCATACAAACAAAGGTAGATGCGTTGCATTGCAACGTATCTCATAAAAAATGCAACGTATCAACAATCATAAAAAATGCAACGTATCAATCAAAAATATAAAAAAATGATTCAAGTAAACAACCTTTCAAAAACATATAAAAACGGAGTTACCGTTTTAAACATTCAAAATTTAGAAATTCCAAAAGGTCAAAGTTTTGGATTAGTAGGAAATAATGGTGCAGGAAAAACTACATTTTTTAGTTTGCTTTTAGATTTAATTCAACCCACAACAGGACATATTAATAATGGATTAATTCAAGTAAATACTAGCGAAGCTTGGAAACCTTTTACATCGGCATTTATAGATGAGAGTTTTCTAATTGGTTATTTAACTGCCGAAGAATATTTTTATTTTATTGGCGATTTACGTGGTCAAAACAAAGCCGATGTTGATGCACTTTTAGCCAAACATGAAGAATTTTTTAATGGTGAAATCTTAAAAAGCAAAAAATATTTAAGAGATTTATCTAAAGGAAATATGAAAAAAGTGGGAATAATTGCTACTTTAATAGGAAATCCAGAAGTTATAATTTTAGACGAACCGTTTGCCAATTTAGATCCAACAACGGTAAACAGATTAAAGAAAATCATTAATGAATTATCACAAAATCCTAATGTTACGGTTTTAGTTTCTAGCCACGATTTAGTGCATACTGTTGAGGTTTGTAACAGAATTGTTGCACTAAACAAAGGCGAAATTGTAAAAGATATTGAAACATCGCCAGAAACTTTAAAAGAATTAGAAGCGTTTTTTGCGGTTTAAAATAATTTGGGCGTGACCACGAAAAAAAATCGTGGTCTGGCTATTCGCTTCAATCTTTTTTAATTGCTTTTCAAGACAATTAAAAAAGGATTTTCGCTGCTATCCTTCACGCAGAATAGTGTAAATTTTAAAAGCTGTTTTAAAAAATAACACTCTAAAATTTCACTATATCAAAAAGAAACGTATTTTTACCAGTCAATTATACTAAAACTAACCTTTTAGAGTTACTATTAAAACGTTTTTACATTGAAAAATCATACTTTAAAATACGCATTCGCACTTGCAATTTTGGTTTTTTTTGTGGCTTGTTCTACAAAGAAAAATAATTTTGTTTCACGAAATTCGCATGCACTTAGCACAAAATATAATATTCTTTATAATGGTGGAGTTGCACTAGATAAAGGTATTCAAGACTTAAAATTGCAATACAAAGACAATTTTTGGGAAACACTTCCTGTAGAAAGAATGCAAGTTTCAGACCAAGTTCAAGAAACAAAAACAGCAAACGCCAACTTTGATAGAGCAGAAGAAAAATCTACTAAAGCCATTCAAAAACACTCAATGAATATTGATGGTGGTGAAAAAAATCCGCAAATGGATGAAGCACATTTAATGTTAGGAAAATCTAGATATTACGATCAGCGATTTGTTCCTGCACTTGAAGCTTTTAACTATGTTTTATATAAATATCCAAATTCTGATAAAATTTACGAAGTAAAAATATGGCGAGAAAAAACCAACATGCGAATGGATAACGACGCATTGGCAATCACAAATTTGAGAAAATTATTAAAAGAAATTAAATTTAAAGATCAAATTTTTGCAGATGCAAATGCTACTTTGGCGCAAGCATTTTTAAATTTAAAACAAAGAGATAGTGCAGTTGCAAAACTTAAAATTGCAAGAGAATTTACCAATTTAAACGAAGAAAAAGCACGTTACAGATTTATTTTAGGTCAAGTTTACAGCGATATGGGTTTCAAAGACAGCGCATTTGCTCAATATGACGAAATTATAGATATGAAACGAAAATCGTCTCGTAATTATGTAATTCAATCTCATGCCAAGCAAGCACTACAATTTGATTATAAAAATGGAGACACAATAGCGTTTCTAAAAAAGTTTAATAACTTGCTTGAAGATAGAGAAAATCGTCCTTTTCTAGACGTGTTAAATCATCAAATGGGTTTGTTTTATGATAAAAATAAAAAACAATCCGTTGCTGTAAAGTATTATAATAAATCATTAAAATCAACCTCAGAAGATCAATATTTAAAAGCTTCAAATCATAGAAATCTTGCCGAAATTTATTTTGACAAAGCCAAATATGTAACTGCAGGAAAATATTATGACAGCACACTAGTTTCTTTAAAACCAAGAACTCGCGAATTTAATTTAATTACTAAAAAACGTTTAAATCTAGAAGACGTAATTAAGTTTGAAGGTATTGCTCAAACTAACGATAGTATTATTAAAATTGCATCATTATCATCTTCAGAAAAAGAAAAATATTATCAAGATTATATTGATAAATTAAAAAAAGAAGATGAAATAAAAAGAAAACTAGAAGAAAAAGAAGCCAAGCTTAAAGAACAATTAGAAGCCAATAATGGTGGCGATTTTAAAGCAGAATCTAAATTTGCAGCCAACGATATTAGTAAAGATATTGCTAAAGCTGCTGCAAGTACTCCAAAATCTATTGCTTCAAATGGTGGTTCTAACAACACATTTTATTTTTATAATCCGTCAACTGTGGCTTATGGAAAGTTAGAATTTAAGAAAAAATGGGGTAAACGATCATTGGTTCCAAACTGGAGATTATCTAAAGAAAAAGTTAAAGAAAATGAGGAAAACGAAGACGGAAACGACGATGCTTCATCGGATAAAAATGTTAAAGAAGTAAACGAAAAATACACTACCAATTTTTATATAAAAAATATTCCAACAGATAAAATTGTTATAGACAGTTTATCTAAACAAAGAAATTTTGCCTATTACCAACTTGGAGTTATTTACAAAGAAAAATTTAAAGAATACCAACGCGCAGCAGACAAACTTGAAAAATTACTAGAAAATAATCCAGAAGAGCGATTGATTTTACCATCAATGTATAATTTATTTAAAATTTATGAAATTATAGATAAAGACAAAGCACTTGCAATGAAATCTAGAATAATTGCTCAATATCCAGATTCTCGATATGCACAAATTATTAGTAATCCAAACGCTTCTAGCGAAGTTGCTTCATCACCAGAAATAGCTTACGATTTACTTTATAAAGACTATGAAAACGGATTGTATAGAGAAGTTTTACCAAAAACAGAAGCAGCAATTGAGCAATTTACTGGCGAAGAAATGTTGCCTAAATTTGAATTATTAAAAGCTAATCTTACAGGAAAATTAAAAGGATTGGCAGAATTTAAAAAAGCATTAAATTATGTAGCTTTAACTTATCCAAATAGTGAAGAAGGAAAAGAAACAGAAGTTTTTATAGCAACTAAAATTCCATACTTAGAATCTTTAAATTTTAATTCGGAGTTTCCTGTAAGTTGGAAAATTTTATTTGCAGCAGATAATTTAGAAGATAAAAGATATAAAGGTTTATTAGAAAAATTGACAAAATTTGTAAAAGAAAGAACAGTTGATAAACTTACTACATCTACAGATATTTATACTTTAGAAAAGAATTTTTTAGTTATTCACGGCATAAAATCTAAAGACGAAGCTGTTGGCATTGCGCAAGTTTTAAAAGAATTTAAAGAATATAAAATTGCAGAACAATCGTATGTAATATCTAGTGAAAATTACAAAGTAGTTCAAGTAAAAAAGAATTTTGATGAGTACATTATTGGCGATTGGTTAAATAAAGAAATTTTACCAGTTCCTAAAAATATTATTTTATCAGAAACAGCAACTCAAGCTAAAAAAGTTGTTACAAAACAAGATGTAAAAAATGCAATGAACGCAGCCAAAGTTGAGGTTAAACCAACAGCCAATCAAGCTCAAAATCCACAACAACCACAATTACAAAATCCAAACCCAAATAACAAAGCTGGAAACAGAGATCAAATGGATTCTAACGATCCGCCAGCAGGAAGCATGATGCCACCAATGCCATCAATGCCAAGAAAAGAATAATATGTTTGATAAAAAACCAAAATCATATACCGATTTATTAGGAAAAACTAATAGAATTGTAGAAGGAACAACCATTCAAGGAACAATAATTTCTCCAGCAGATTTTAGACTTGACGGACATTTAATAGGAAATTTTCAGTGTAAAGGAAAATTAGTAATTGGTCCGGCAGGAAGCGTAAAAGGAGATATTATTTGTAAAAATTGCGATATTGAAGGAAAATTTGAAGGAAAAATTCAAGTAATTGAAATTTTAAATTTAAAATCGAAAGCATCAGTAAATGGAGAAGTAATTTGTGGAAAATTATCTGTAGAACCTGGAGCTGAATTTAGCGCAACTTGTGTAATGAAACCCAACATAAAAAATCTTTTACCAAATGCTGGAGAACAATCAGAAGAAAAAACAGCGTAATAAGTGGTTGGCATTAATTAATATTCCTATTCAAATGGGAGTTGTAATTTTTGTGTTTTCTTATTTTGGAAATTGGTTGGATGATAAATATCCTAATAAACACAATATTTACGTAAAAATTTTAACGCTACTTTCTATTGTAATTGCTTTTTACAATTTAAACAGACAGTTAAAAGAAATTAACAAAATGGACGAATAAAGAAATGAAAAAAGAATTATTTCAATCTGTTTTATTGTTAGTATTAGTAGCTTTTTCTGCATTTTTAATTCACAAATTAACTTTCTATTTACTTAATTTTTTAACTATTGAAAACCAATTTCAATATTCTATTCTTACCTTATATAGTTATTTCACATTTTTATCATTAGTAATTATCATCATTTTATTTTTTATCAAAAGAAAAGAAATTAATAACGTAGGTAATTCTTTTATGTTACTTACAATTTTACAAATGCCATTTGCTTATTTATTATTACATTCAATTTTAAATTCTTCCAGTAAACATGCATCATTTGAAAAAATTAATTTTTTTATCATTTTTCTCTTATTTTTAGCAATAGAAACGGTTGTTAGTATAAGAATTTTAAACAATAAGCAATAAAAAGGTATAAAATCAATAATTACATCAAAAAAAGTATTTTAAATATTTTTGAATAGTAATAAAAAATGTACCTTTGCACCAAATTTCAAGAGTAAAATTTAAGATAATTTACAGTTATGGTGTTTTCGAAAAAATCGATTCATTTTATTATAGTCACTTTAGTAGCAATTCTTCCTTTTGTTGGACTTGCCAATGCTACTGATACACAACCAGTAAAAAATGAAATTACTGCTGTTGGCGAAGCACATGCTGCTAACGAAACTTCTCACGAAGCACATGATGAGCCAAAAGATTTAAAAACTAAAATTAATGAATATATAAACCATCACGTTCTTGATGCACACGAGTTTTCATTGTTCGAAGACGAAGCTACAGGTAAACATTATGGTTTTCCGTTACCAATAATTCTTTGGGATAATGGAATTCACTTTTTTTCTTCATCTAAATTTGAACATGGACATGCTGTGGCAGAATCTAATGGTAATTTTTACAAATTAGGTCACGACGAAAAAATATACAAAACAGATGCTGCAGGAACTTTAACTGGAGACGAACATCACCCAACTAATGCTAAACCTTTAGATTTTTCTATTACAAAAGCAGTTTTTGCAATGATGATTGTTGCTTTATTAATGTTTTTATTGTTTTCTGGATTGGCCAAATCATTTAATAAAAATGGTGGAATTGCAACTGGCGCAGGAAGATTTTTTGAACCAATTGT
>JAYVKR010000081.1:0-2348 GCA_043768185.1 Flavobacterium sp. | reverse complement strand
TTGCAGCAATTAGCACAATCCAAGCAATTCGTTTTTTTAAACTCAGCATCGTGCAAATCTTGCATCACATAATCCAAATTTTTGGGCGTTTTCTTTTTTAGCTTATCGAAATACTTTTTGTTTTCGATATGACTATCTTTGGCAAGTTTTGTAAGCTCGTTTAAATTTGGTTTCAACATAAAAACAAATTTAAACTTTTAAACCCAAAACGCTTTAACTTTTTATTAAAAATGAAAGATTTATTCGGACGCGCCATTCTAGATTTTCAAACCAACAACAATCCACAAGATATAATTACAGAAACTTCAATCTCTGATGCCGACGAATTAGAGGTTGCATATCTATTTAGAAATTTTAAAGAAATGCCAATAATAGAACAAAAAGCACTACAACTTTGCAAAGGAAAAATTCTAGATGTAGGTTGTGGCGCAGGCAGTCACAGCTTGTATTTACAACAAAAAAAATTTAATGTAACCGCTATAGATATATCTCAAAATGCAATTAAAGCTTGCAAACTTCGCGGAATAAACAATGCCAAGGTTCAAAATATTTTAGATATAGAATCTCAAAAATTTGACACAATTTTAATTCTAATGAACGGAACAGGAATTTTTGAAACACTATCGCAAACCCATAAATACCTTAAAAAACTAAAGTCACTACTAAAAATAAATGGTCAAATTCTCATAGATTCATCCGATATTATTTATATGTTCAACGATAACGACGATGGTTCTAAACTAATTCCTGCCAACGGTTATTACGGCGAACTAACTTTCTCCATTCAATATAAAGGCGAAACCGAAACCCAATTTCCTTGGCTATATTTAGATTACAACACACTTCAAAACGCTGCAAATTGTAATAATTTACAATGCAAATTAATTCAAGAAGGCAAAAATTACGATTATTTAGCTAGACTTTTCTAGAAGCAATTCCAGCATTCCATTACAAGTTTGCTCAATAAAATCTATTTTTCTAAACCATACAACGTGCTTCCGTTGGTCGCAGTTGTATAGTAAGAAAAATTAGAATTTATTTTCACAAAGCTTTCAATTCCATTCTGGGCTAAACCTATTTAATCTACGTAAATCAAATCTGTAGTTGCAATAATATCTACAATCGCTTGGTACAAAACATCCAAATCTTCTACAGAATTATAAACATTTATAGAAAATCTAATGTAAAACCTATCATTCAATGGCATAACAGGAATTTGAATTTTATATTTATTATAAAACAACTCTTTCAATTCAATACCGTTTTTAGTCTTTACAAGAATACTCGCCATTTGACCCAAAAATTCTTCAGTTATTGGACAAATTGGTTCAGTAATTAATAAATCACAAAAACGTTTGTAATTATCTATCACAATTTTTCTGCGCTCTTTCGATTTTTCTTTCCACTTATTATCTTCAAGAAACTCAATAACTTTAGGTGTAGTTAAAAAAGCAGTATAATCATTGGTACCTTGATATTCATGATAATCTAAAAACTGGCTATCACTAGGAAAAACACTTTCATAACCCCAACTCACAACCAAAGGATCAATACCATCTTGCAATTCTTTTTTTACATATAAAAACGAACTTCCTTTGGGTGCCAACATCCATTTATGCAACGTTCCAGTATAAAAATCTGGATTCATTTCTTCAATATTCAAGTCAATATGTCCAGGAACATGAGCGCCATCTACAATTGTAATAATTCCTAATGCTCTAGCTTTATCGCAAATTTCCTTTACTGGGAAAATTAATCCAGTAGCGCTAGAAATTTGATTAATAAATATAATTTTAGTTTTGCTAGTACAACCTTTCCAAAAATCTTCTAGCAAACTTTCTTTAGAAGTAATAGGTAACGAAATTTCTTGACGAATATAGTTAGCACCAACTTTTTTACAATAAAAATGCCAAGTTCTATCCATGGCACCATATTCATGATTGGTAGTTAAAATTTCATCATCTTCATTTAACTTTAAACTTCGCATAATTGTATTTACAGCAACGGTTGGGTTAGCTGTAAAAAAGAAATCTTCAACATTACAACCAATAAATTTTGCCAAAGGTTTCTTTGCTTCCTTTAAATAAACTGGCAATTTCTTTTGCATAAAATGTACAGGATCACTTTCTTGTTCTCTTTGCAACCTTTGATACGCTTCAAGAATTGGTTTTGGACAAGCACCAAACGAACCATGATTTAAAAAAGTTATTGATTGGTCTAGTAAAAAATGTTGTTTCATAGGCTTTTATACTACAATTTAAATAAAAAAGAGTAGCATACAAACATAAAAAAATAAAACAGCATCAAAAATTATTTTTAATGCTGTTTTATTAAAAAGTTGCTTAAAA
>JAYVKR010000080.1:0-3216 GCA_043768185.1 Flavobacterium sp. | reverse complement strand
GCTTTTATGGCAAATTCTTCATGCGCAGTTATAAAAACTACGTGACTTTCTATTTTGCCATGTTTTTCGTTTATTTTTTCTAAAATGTCAAATCCTGTTCCGTCAGTCAATTGAATGTCTAAAAAAATAACTTGCGGCTTCAACTTTTCAATTGCTGCAATACCAGACAAAACCGTATCTGCTTCGCCAATAATGTCAATTTGTGGCGCAAATAAAGTTAGCAAACCTCTCATTCCGCTTATTATGTTGCTGTCGTCGTCTATTATTACTGCAGTTATCATACTTTCTTTTGTTTTTTTGTCATTCTGAGGCACGAAGAATCTCATAAATTAAACGCAGAGATTCTTCCTTCGTCAGAATGACAAATTAGACATTTATAAACTGTATAGGCAAAATTAAAATCACTTTTGTGCCACTGTCTAAATCTTCAATAGTCATTTTAGATACTTGTCCTGTGGTTGATTGTATTTTTTCAAATCGTTTATTTATTATATCTATTGCCATTGATTTATGAACAGAAACCGAGTTTTCTTTCATTTTTTTTGATGCTTGAATTCCAATTCCGTTGTCTAGAATACTGCATTTTAAAGCGTTATCTTCAATGTAAAAATCAATTTTAATATTACCAAATTCTTTTTTAGGAACAATTCCATGAATAATGGCATTTTCTACCAAAGGTTGAATAAACAGTGGCGGAATTGCCATATCGTCTTCAATTGCACTACTTTTAATTATTGTATAATTAAATTTATGATTGAAACGCAGTTGTTCTAATTCTAAATAATTTTCTAAACTTTCTATTTCTTTATACACAGGAATTAACGATTCTTTAGAATATTCTAATGTTAATCGCATAAGTTTAGAAAATTTTGCCAAATAAGTTACTGCTGCTTCTGTACTATTGTTTACAATAAAACTAGAAATAGAACTTAAACAATTAAATACAAAATGAGGATTCATTTGTAAATGCAATGCCTTTTGTTCATATTCTGCCAATTCTTTTTGCAACGTTAACTTGGTTTTTACTTGATTGCGATTATAAATTAGAAAACCAATACCTAATATCGATAAAAGTAAAACGCCAGAAAAAAGTAACCGCAATTTATTTCTTTTAGATTCTTCTTTTAATAGTAATTTTTGTTCGTCTTGCTTTTTTTGAAACTCATAATTCATAGCAACTTCTACCGATTTTCTAATGTTTTCTTCGTTAGTTAAACTGTCTTTTAAAACGGTAAAATTTCTAAGATGAAACAATGATAAATTAGAATTTCCTTGTTTTTGATAAATTTCACTAAGTAGTTTTTGAGATAAAACTTTTTGTTCTAAAACCTTTAGTTCTGTTGCAAGTTGCAATGATTTATTGGCATTACTAATTGCATCTAATAAATTATTTTGTTCAAAATTTAGTTTTGCTAAATTGTAATATGAATCTTGAATGCCAAATTTATCATCAATACTTTGAAATGTAGTAATTGCTAAATTCCAGTTTTCTATTGCATTTCTTGGATTATTAGTTTCTTTATAATACAAACCAAAATTATTATACCATTCGCCCAAAGCACGTTGATTTGGATTTATATCTAAACTAGATTTAGCTTTTAAATAAAAATTAAATGCTTTTTCGTTATTTTTTAAATTCAAATAACTGTTGGCAATATTGGTATAAGTAATTCCAATATTTATATCTTTTAACTTTTCTTGAATTTTTTGAGTTTTAGAAAAGTAATCAATTGCTTTGGTATAATTTTTTTGAGATTGATAAATTACACCTATATTATTGTACAATTTAGCACTTTTTTCTTGGTCGTTTACTTCTTCATAAATCGTAACCGATTTTAAATAAAACGTTAATGATTTAGCATAATTACTTTGTTCTGAAAACACAATTCCGTTGCTTCCAAGTGCTTTTGCCAGTCCTTTTTTAGCATCACTATTGTTTAATTGACTTTCAAAAATAGTTTTGGCAGAAGAAAAATAATTTAAAGCTTTTGGATAATTCCCAAGAATGATGTTGGCGTTACCAAGATTTAGATTGGCATTTCCTTCTTCAATTTTGTTGTCTAATTTTTTAGATAATTGCAATGCTTTGTTTCCAAATTCTGCAACTTTATTTCCATCAGAATATTTATATTGATCTGAAATTGTATTGTACAGTTTTAGTTGGACAGTTTCGTTTTTAGTATTTTTTAAAACTAAAAACAAACTGTCTATTGTTTTATCTTGAGCATAAACATAGACATTTAAAAAAAAGAAAAGTAAAAAAAGTAGTTTTAGTTTCATTTACTAGAAATTGAATTTCAAATATAGTATTAGTTATTCTTTTTAAAATGTAGGAATTAGAATTTGTTGGTTTTGAGTTAGAATTTGAAGTTTTACAAATAAAAAACCCTTTTAGCTAAAACTAAAAGGGTTAAAAATTTATAAATTAATTTTTTTTAATTATGATAATATTGTTCATATTCATATGGAATTGTTCTGTGAACATCTGGAGTAAATTCCATCCAAAATTTAGTATTACTAACTTCTCCTATTACTATTTTATTTAGATTATATTTTTGAAGTTTAAATTGTAAATCATTATAATTACTCCAAGAATATCCTCCACTTATTATATTTCCATTTTCATCAAATACAACATTATCATCAAAATAGACATCTCTACTTGATAAATAATCTAGGCAATTTCCGTTTTTTTTAAAAAAAATATGCTTTGTAGAATCTGGTAATCCAAAAATCTTTATTATACCTCCAACTTCAATTGTGTCATTGTAAGTACTCCATTCCCATCTTGGAGACTCACTTGGAAAAAAAATATTATTTATGTAAATAATCGTTGAAAACCTAGCCATTTGGTCAATTCCTAAATTTTGACCACCACATAAATTATCATCAATATTTTGAATATCACAATCGTCATTGCTACAACTAAAAACAAAAATAGTTAAAACAAAAAGACAAATAAATTTTTTCATAATAAATGATTAAAGTATTAATAATTAATCAAATTTAACAATAAAAATAGTACTTACAAATTATTTATTAAAAAAATATTTGAATTAGAATTCGTGAGTTTTGAATAAAAATTTGGTGATTTTCAGTCAGAATTTGATTGAAGCACAATTTTTTTAGCCCAGACAGCAATGGAAAGCCAAGAAGGAAGAATGCTATTTTTTCTTGTAATTGCAAAGCGACCAAAGGAAGCTCTTGCAATTGCAA